>CBDUGR010000362.1:0-3304 GCA_965366515.1 uncultured Gammaproteobacteria bacterium
GGGCTGCCGATCCCATTACACCGGATGGATTTGACGTGCGTTTCGCGGTCAATACCCTTGCTCCTTATTTATTGACGCAACGACTTTTACCGTTGCTCGGAACTTCAGGGCGAGTGATCAACTTGTCGTCTGCGGCACAGTCTCCAGTCGATCCTCAAGCGCTAGCTGGGCGAGTCACAATGACAGACGAATTCACAGCTTATGCACAAAGCAAATTGGCACTCACTATATGGTCTCGGCGCATGGCGCTTTCACTCAAAGACGATGGCCCGGCGATCATTGCGGTTAATCCTGGTTCGATGCTTGGTAGCAAGATGGTGACAGAGACCTTTGGTGTGGCTGGTGGTGATATCCACATTGGCGCAGACATATTGACCCGTGCGGCACTGACAGCTGAATTTGCGACTGCTTCCGGTCTGTATTTCGACAACGATTCAGGGCGGTTTGGTTCGCCCCATCCGGATGTACTTAATGCCCAAAAAACTGAAGAGATTGTGCATACTATAGAGACCGTTTTGGCTGGGGAATAGGGATAGAATTGATTGCGGACTGCCTCTATTATTATGGCAGGTTTGCAAATCAAACCTCCCGAAGTGAACTGGCAACGAAATATTACATTGACATTAATTTTTAGGATTATCCGGTTAAATCTGCGTTAGACGCTGGTTGCTTGATGTTTCGGTCCGGCTGTAATACCGCCGTCAGCGATTATATTGGAGCCATAGCAATAGGTGCCCTCCACCAAAATCCAATAGGCCATATTCGCAATTTCCTCGGCTTCAGCAATTCGTGATGCCGGTATCATCGATTGTGTGAGCATCTCGGTCGCAGCGCCAAAATTGTCCTCGTACATATCGGTTTTTAGAAATCCTGGGCTGAGGGTATTTATGCGAATATTATGCTGTGTACATTCCAGCGCCTGTGCTTTGGCCATACCGGCTACGGCATGTTTGGCTGCCGCATAGTCAGAGGCCATGGGAAAAGCCATAACACTGGAGATGGATGCACAATAGAGGATTGCACCGCCGTTACCATGACGTACCATGTTTTCTACAGCTCTTTTGCTGCAGTGCCACTGGCCAATAACATCGACGGACAGAATTCGAAGCCAGGATTCCCAGGATTGATCCCGCATCTCCCTCAGCTCATTAAGGATGCCGGCGTTATTATAGAGCCAGTCAATCTGGCCAACCTGTGTTTCGATGAGATCAAATGCGCAATCGATATCCTGCTGTTTACCGACATCCATTTGAACTGCAATGCCATTTTGACCGATACCCTCGATGGCGTTGACCACTTCATCTGCTGCAGGCCGGTTGCTGCAATAGGTGATGACAACATCATGACCTTCACGAGCAAATTTTAATGCGGTTTGTTTGCCTGCGCCGCGGCTACCCCCTGTAATGATTACGCAACCCATACTGTTCTCCCATTAACTCAGTTGCTGATTTTAGTATTCGTCCGTAGACGCACAATCACTGACTGGATCTAAGCCATAGGTTTTGGGTAAAACCTTATCCACCGGCACCATTTCGATACGATCGTAATAGGATTCCGGAATATCATCAGGGTTTTTATAGATATGATGTATGCAGGGATCTCCTTTCTTTTTTGGAAATGGTGAAGCATGTACCCAGAGCTGAGCACCACGACCGAAATGTTTTATCGGTGTAATTTCATGTACTGTTGGACAGTGTGCGCAGTAAATGGGCACATCCGTTTCCCCCCAGGTATGAGGGCCGGCTTGTTTCAGTTTCTTGTATCCTCCCGGGCCGCTATAAGCATCCATATTGATGAGGCGTCCGCCGCTACCGCACTGTTTTAGGTGTATAGTGATTTTTTCGTCGTCTTCTTCAACGCGTGTTCCAGGATACATGCTGTGTTGGCGCCACATATCGATAATCCATTCGACATAGGCTTTGAGGCCCTGTTCCTCAATGATTTTTTGCTTAAACTGCGCCATAGGAATAGCCCAGCTAGCTTGGCCATGCACGGCCGTGTCGCGTACAGCCTTGACGGCGGCTTCTTCGCCCCAGTTTTCATAGATATGGGAAAGCAGCGCAGTGACCCAGTGTAGGTAAAGGTCATGGATGGCATCCTTGGTTTCATCTTGACGCCGAACCCAATGCTTAGCGGCTTCAATGTCACCGGCCTCCAATGCCTCCATACACAATCCCATGAAGTCTTTGGTCATGGTTTCCAGTTCTTCTTCGCTAAAGAGTCGATTGTGTTCAACCATTGTTAACCTCCAGATGGCGCAGCTTGAATGATCAGTTAGCACAGGGTAACGCAGTAGCTGGTCAGGTGCTTGTCGAGGCTTGAACCATTACTTTGCTCAGCTTGCATAGCCCGGTTTACAGTAGTCTGTTTCGATAAATAGCGGTTGCTATTAGAAAGTTAATTGGACAGAATCAGAGTATCAAAGGAATTCATCAGAGGTTCCCTAACCTGATAGCAGGTGCCTGATAATGCTGACCAAAATGCCTGATGGCCAACAAGATAATGCTATGAGCTGGAGTTCAAGCCGGGTCCGGGGCGAGAACCAACGAAATGAAGCCTGGGAGCAGTTGTTAAAGGAATCCCACTTACCATGGAAAATCGGTAAGCGACCTGAAGATAATTTCAGGGCCGAACTTGAATACAGAAATTTTGGCGGTTATACGCTGTCGCATTGCCAGTGCACTACTCTGGATGGTTTTCGCTCAAAAGCCGAAATTGCCGATACCAATGACGCCTATCTAAGCTTGCTGTATTTGCACGCGGGTGAAGAAAAAATAATGGCGGCAGGTAAGGAGATTGTTATTTCAGAGGGCGATATTGTTTTATGGGACAGTACCCAGGAAATGAAATTTTCGGTACCGGAAAAAGTAGATAAAATTTCACTCTTGATACCGGAAAAAAATATCACCAGCGTTTTCCCCCGAGCCCATGACTATGTAGGGGCGGTACTGAAGCGGGAAAACAGCATGAACTCTATAATCGGTGGGCATTTATCGAACCTTGCGTTGCGTATGAATAATATGGACGACCATGAGTTAACGGTTTTAATGGACGCATCAATCAATCTGTTTGCTGCTGCCTTTAAGTCCGGACGTAGCATTGAAACCAGCATTAGGCATGCGACGGTCAGTCGTATCAAACAGCATATTATCGATCACCTTGGCGATCCTTTTTTGTCACCTAAAGGGGTTGCAGAAGATGCAGGAATTAGCCTTCGTTATCTATATACTTTGTTTGAATCCGAAGGAACTGGCGTGTCGGCTTGGATTCGCGACAGGCGCCTGGAATGCGCCAGGAAGGAATT
>CBDUGR010000363.1:0-3289 GCA_965366515.1 uncultured Gammaproteobacteria bacterium
ATGTTCGTCTGTAAGCTCTCCTAACGCCCAAATCAAATCCTCCCATAACATATCCATACGCTCCTGGTGCGTGCGGAACGCCAGCACGGCAATTCGTATTGCATAAATACCTTTCAGCAGGGTGCCGGTGAGCATGACGCGCTGTTTGCTGTTGATCAGCTCCATGAGTCTTTTCGTCGTGGCGTTGCGTTGTTCCAGTGAATCATAGGTGTTGTCGAGTGCAAAGGCGAGGATGGAGAGTTCTGCCGGGGCCAGTAGTTCCAGTTGGGGGTGCTGCTCAATTTTATTTTGGATCTGCTGCGCCAGATCCAGTTTCTCGTCCAGGTAATCTTTGAATACCTGGACGCCGTGCATTTTGAAAGGAAGCCAGATTCTCAGTCCTCGGAAGGGGCGCGTGAGCTCGGGTGACAGCTCACAAAAATCCATCATGTACTCATCTTCCTGTAGGGTGGGCATATAGTCCGCATGGGAGCTGTGGGTGGCTTTCAAGTCATCGCCATTGCGCACCAGTAACGCTCCGGTGCCATAGGGCAGGAACAGGGTTTTGTGCGGATCTAGCACTACCGAGTCCGCTAACTCCAGACCCTGCAGCGTCTGCTTGCCCCTTTCAGTCATACGAAACAATCCACCGTATGCACCGTCGATATGAAACCAGAGTTTTTCCCTTTCCGCCAGGTCGGCGAGTTCGGGCAGCGGGTCAACGGCTCCTGAGTTGGTGGTGCCGGCGCTGGCAGCAATCATAAAGGGGGTAAGTCCTTGCGCGCGGTCTTTAATAATCTCTTCGTACACCTGTTCGGGGCATAGTCGGTAGTTATCGTCAACGTCCAACACCCGAAAATTTTTCTTTGGAAAGCCCGCCAGCCGAGCCGCTTTCTCCAGACAGTGATGGGCCTGGTTAGAGATATAGATCACACCTTTGCTGAAGTCTTCACCGAGCCGCACATGGCGAGCGGTGATCAGGGCGCTCAGATTGGCCAGCGACCCACCTGAGGTCAGGAAACCGCGTGCTGTTGTCGGGTAATCGACGATTTCACATAGCCAGCGAATCACGTTAGCTTCCAGCTGATTCAATGCGGGTGCTACATTGGAAACGCCGACATAACGGTTGAGCGTGTTAGCGATCAGATCGGCAATGGCAGTGTGGAAAATACCACCACCAGGCACATAGCCCATGAATCCCGGTGAAGCTGCATTGATGGCATAGGGAGCGGTCTTATCAAATATAATGTCCAGCAAGCTGTCGAAATCGGTAGATGTTCGTGGCAGTGGCTCCGCCAGCGAGCGGACAAACTGGGGATCTGCCTGATCACTTAAATCGATCGGCTGTTGCTCAATCGTAGCCGTAAACTTGACGATCCTTTCCATCGCAGCGTCGACAAGTTGCTGGATCTCAGTTGCAGATAGTTCTAACGCTCTGGGCACACTCATTCTTTTACCTTAAATCAAAATTCACTGAAAACTAATTCGTTCCGAATGGCGCCGTCTTAAGCCTATAGCCCCCTCATCCTAGCCTTCTCCCCCAGGAGAAGGAATTTGGTCGCTGAATTTGTTTAAGGCAGTGCCATTCAATTCGCGCCCTATATTAGCGAACTTGGCTTTTGTGGCCTAGTGATAGATTAGGGTTGTTGCACTACATAGAGACCTTTGCACGGAAGAATATTTTTCTTTCAGGCAAGGCAAAAGCGCACGGAATGAGGGAGTTTATAGGTTATAAATGACCGATTGAGTACGTTTTTAACGAAGTATGGGAGCGAAATAGTTTCCGTGCAAAGGTCTCACATAATGTCTAAGGGTTCTACTCTGAATCTTCTAGCAGATCCTGGTCGGGGTTGTTTTCGTCTTTGGTGGCAGCGCTATCCAGTTCTGACTGAGGTTGAGTGGTTTCTGGCAGTTCTTGAGGGAGAGCTTTTTCAGATGTCTGGATACCAATGCGGTATGCAGCAAAACCTGGTTGCACCACTTGATTAATAGCCATTCCAAGCACTCGGCCCTTGTGTGGAGAGGTGACTTCCTGTCGAATATTGGTGATTGGATCGGTAATAGTACCCAACAGCTGACCTTTCTTTATTTGCTGGCCTAAAGTGACCTGGCTAAAGAGAATACCCGCTTGATCAGCACGTACCCAGATTGACTGATAGTAGACAGGTTCTGGCTCGCCCCACAAACTGACTTTTTTAACCATGCCGAGTTTGTTGAGTAATGTTTGAATGCCCTTTACGCCATGGCTGACGGCGTCTTCCTGCAACTGCATTGGGGCGCCTGTTTCCAACGTTACCGCTGGTATACCCGCATCCGTGGCCGCTCGCCTTAATGTCCCGGTGGAACCCTCATTGTGCAGTACGACGGTCGCGCCAAATCCTTGGGTTAGCTCCAATACTTGAATGTTGCTGAGATCCGCTCTGAGTTGCGGCAGGTTGGTGCGATTAAATGATCCCGTATGTAGATCGACCAGAGCATCACAGTGGTGAATAATCTGGTTGAAGAACGAGTAGGCAATACGAGATGCAGAACTACCCCTGGGATTGCCTGGAAAATAACGGTTCAGATCCCGACGATCGATCAAATAGCGGGAGGCGCGATGGAAACCCTGCAGGTTGACAATGGGTACACCAATGACCGTACCTGAGAGTCGTTTGACATCCAGATGGTAGAGCGTACGTCGTACAATTTCTATGCCGTTGAGTTCATCACCATGCACCGCCGCCGTGAGGCAGAGTTTTGGCCCTGGTTTCGCCCCGTGCAGCACCAGCACCGGTGTGGGGGCTATAATGCCGTCGACCGACTGGCTTGGTGACCAGGATAAACGGGTGGATGTGGCGACCGGTATTTCTGTGCCCAACAGTATCAACGGTTCAGGAGCGACCGCATTGGTTTTTTTCTTGGGAGTAACCCTGCTTTCAGTCTCTGGTGGTGGGGTCGTTGGAGGCTGAGGTTCCGCTTGGATCGCTGTCTCTGTGACCGGCTCCCCGAGATCAATACTCTGTGCTTGGGGTAGCGATGCTTGAGCATGGGTCGATACATTTTCAGTTACATTTCCAGTTAGATCGCCGCCATCGATTATTGACTCTATCGGCGCCGGTTCCCCATCCAGGTTCTGCGCCAGTAGCATCGGGCTGGCGAAGGAGACAGCAGTCGTTGCCCAGAGCATTAGGCAAAGGGAAACAAAAGTGACTGATCGGGTGCTTGCCAGTGATGGAATTTTGCTAACTAAAAATAAAATTTGATGTGTTGGCACTGAGATAACGCATTTAGTGGGTAATGCGGCTAAGTATAGTCGGGAATCGCAAGG
>CBDUGR010000364.1:0-3280 GCA_965366515.1 uncultured Gammaproteobacteria bacterium
ATCGCCTGATTAGCCAGGCAGGCCACCTGCACATCCAGCAGGGAAACGTCTATATGCTGTCCAACACCACTTTTTTCACGCTCAATCAAAGCCCCTTGAATCGCTGTAGTAGCATACATGCCTGTCAATATATCGGTTAGCGCGACCCCAACCTTCTGCGGCCCACCACCGGGCAAATGATCCTGCTCACCGGTCACGCTCATCAAACCACCCATGCCCTGAATGAGGAAATCATAACCGGCACGGTGAGCATAGGGTCCATCCTGACCAAATCCTGTAACAGAGCAGTAAACCAGCTTAGGATTAATTTCTCTCAGCGACTCATAATCCAGGTAATATTTAGCCAACCCGCCTACTTTGTAATTCTCAATCAACACATCAGATTGCTTCACCAAATCTCTAATTACAGACTGGCCTTCTGGCGTTGCGATATTGAGTGTGATGGATTTCTTGCCGCGATTAGCCGATAGATAGTAGGCCGACTCCGAGGTATCTTCACTGCGATCATTCTGCAGGTAGGGAGGTCCCCAATGGCGTGTGTCATCGCCAACGATGGGGCGTTCAACTTTAATAACTTCAGCACCCAGATCAGCCAATAATTGGCCCGCCCACGGGCCTGCGAGAATACGGCTTAATTCCAGAACGCGAATATGAGAGAGAGGGGTATTCACAGGTCAGCATCCAGGGGTCGGAGTCAAATTGACCCCGACCCGCTTCTCGGAGGAGAAAGCTGTTTAACTAAAGGCTTGCAATCCAGTTTGAGCACGGCCCAGAATCAGGGCGTGAATATCATGGGTACCTTCATAGGTATTGACTGTTTCCAGGTTAATCATATGACGCATAACCGGGAACTCGTCTGAAATACCGTTACCACCGTGCATATCACGCGCCATGCGAGCGATATCCAAAGCTTTGCCACAGGAATTACGCTTTAACAACGAAATCAACTCAGGCGGCAAACGACCTTCTTCACGCAATCGCGTCGCGCGCAGACAACCCAGCAGCGCCAGACTAATTTCAGTTTGCATGTTAGCCAGTTTCAGTTGAATCAGCTGGTTTTGCGCCAGTGGTCGGCCAAACTGTTTGCGATCCATGGTGTACTCACGTGCGGCATGCCAACAGGCCTCAGCAGCGCCCAAAGATCCCCAGGCAATACCCAAACGGGCATTATTCAAACAACCGAACGGTCCTTTCAATCCTTCTACGCCTGGCATCAGGTTTTCTTCCGGAACGAAAACTTCGTCCATAACCACTTCGCCAGTTATCGAAGCACGCAGTGATAACTTGCCTTCGATTTTAGGAGCCGTCAGGCCTTTCCAACCCTTTTCCAAAATAAAACCGCGAATCACGTCATCTTCAGTTTTACCCCAAACGATAAACACATCAGCAATCGGTGAATTGGAAATCCACATTTTAGTACCACTGATTTTATAACCGCCGTCGACTTTCTTGGCACGAGTTAACATGCTGCCAGGATCAGAGCCAGCATTAGGCTCAGTCAGACCAAAACAACCAATCCACTCACCAGTCGCCAGTTTCGGCAGGTATTTCTCTTTCTGCTCTTCAGAACCGTAGGCATAGATAGGGTACATAACCAGACTGGACTGTACACTCATCATCGAACGATATCCGGAATCAACACGCTCAACTTCACGTGCAATCAAACCATAGCTTGTGTAGCTTACGCCAGAACAGCCATAGCCTTCGATGGTTGGCCCCAATAAACCCAGCTCGCCCATTTCTCGAAAAATAGCAGGATCGGTTGATTCGTTTTGATAAGCTTCTCGAACTCGTGGCGCCAGTTTATCTTGAGCATACTGGTTAGTAGTATCGCGCACCATGCGCTCTTCTTCAGTTAATTGGTCTTCCATTAAAAATGGGTCTTCCCACTTGAAAGATCCCCAGGAACTTGGTGATGCCATAATACTATTCCTCCCATCCGAGGATGGTCTTATAAGTTAAAAGTTATATTATCCAACCCGAAGCAGGCTACGGGGTTCTAGCTGCCGTAAATTCGGCTTCAACCAGTAGGTAATGCGGCGGATACCGCTTCCACCAGCTCTTTTGCAGCAAACTGCAGCAAACAAAAACATGAGCGATTAAACAGGCGCAAAAAAAGGATGGCCAACCATATCAAGCCATGTTATATATGTAAAATATATTATATTTATGTTTTCTATATATTTAGATTATACAATGGATGTCCGACAACTCCAGATCTTCCGCAGCGTAGCACTCCACTTGAGCTTCAGTAAAGCGGCTGAAGAATTATTTATTGCCCAGCCCGCTATCAGTATCTCGATTAAAAAACTGGAAAACGAGCTAGATACCTCATTGTTTAATCGTGCGGCAAGAAAAGTCAGCCTGACGCCGGAGGGCAAAGCCCTGTTAAGCCATGCAAACAGTATTCTGAAACAGGTCGCCGACGCCAAAACAGAAATGCATGCATTGAGAGGTTTGGAAAAAGGTGAGGTGAGGATTGCTATGCCAGCTATGCACGGCGCCTATTACTTCCCCGCCATTTTTGACCACTTCATGCAGCAAAATCCCAGCTTGCAAATTTATGTTGAGGAGGAAGGTACTCGACAAATTGAACAACATCTGCAGGATGGCAGCATTGATCTGGGCATTGTTATTATGGATGAAGCTCCCGACACTCTGGAGGTTCACCCACTGATCGATGAGGAGATGGTAATCTGCACGCCATCCAATCATCCCTTTGCTAAACGTAAAACTATCACCGCCGAAGAATTTTTCGAAGAGAACCTTATCCTGATTAAAGAGGGCTATTTTCTGCGAGAAACAATCGACCGACTCAGCCAACAACTGCAAAAACCACCAAAAATCATATTTGAAACCAACCTGATGCTTCTAATCAAACGGCTGGTGCTGAGCGGCAAAGGTATAAGCACCTGTTTGCAATTTGTATTGCAGGAAGAGAAGGAGCTAAGTGGCGTGTCCTTCGATCCACCCATTTTTTTCCGTATGGGGCTTGCCTGGAAGAAAGGTCACCATCTTTCTGCAGCTAACCGCGCTTTTGTTAATTTTTTATTGAACTCTCCCCCTTAACCCGAAGTTTTCACCAGTACGCCTAAAATAGCTCTACAGCCCCTATGCATATTGGCTTTGATCTATAATCGCCTCGGCGACGGTTTGTCACCGGCATGTGGCTGGCGAAAACTCCGGGTTAAGTGGCTCGCAGGAGGCCGGAGTCGGATGCTGACTCCGGCCCCGGAATAGTGCGATAATGAGCCGCTTTATCAACAAACAATGAAATCAG
>CBDUGR010000365.1:0-3263 GCA_965366515.1 uncultured Gammaproteobacteria bacterium
CGATTCGTGAAGGTGGTCGTACGGTAGGTGCTGGCGTTGTAAGTAAGATTATCGAGTAATACTGGGCCTGTTTATAGGCCCAATAGTTAGCGGTTAAGTGGTCGTAAATCCATTTAGCCGCTTTTATGTGTTTAGGCCAGTAGCTCAATTGGCAGAGCAGCGGTCTCCAAAACCGCAGGTTGGGGGTTCGATTCCCTCCTGGCCTGCCACCGAATTACTGTCTTGGTTTGACAGTTTAGTGGTGGCGGATTTTAAACAAAATTAAGGTAAGTTCTTGCAATGAATGCTAAGACATCGACATCTGCAAATGAGCCCAAGTTGGACCTATTAAAGTGGGCAGTGGTTGTTGTGCTGGTGGCAGCAGGCGTATTTGGTAACGCCTACTATGCGGAAGAGTCGCTACTCTACCGTGTCTTAGGCATTTTAGTGCTGGCCTCGATGGCTGGTTTCGTAGCGCTGCAAACAGCAAAAGGCATCGCGTTCTGGACGTTGCTGAAAGAGGCGCGCACTGAGATTCGCAAAGTGGTCTGGCCGACAAAGGCTGAAACCCGGCAAACGACCTTGATTGTGATGGCAGTTGTAGTGGTTGTGGCATTATTGCTTTGGGGGCTTGATTCTCTGCTGAGTTGGTTGGTATCTGGAATAATTGGTTAGGAGACAAAACTGGTGAGTAAACGTTGGTATGTCGTACATGCTTATTCCGGATATGAGAAAAATGTAATGCGTACGCTGCTTGAGCGGGTCAAATTGCATGGCATGGAAGATTATTTTGGTGAAATTCTAGTGCCAACGGAAGAAGTTGTGGAAATGCGCAGTGGTCAAAAGCGCAAGAGTGAGCGTAAGTTCTATCCGGGCTATGTTTTAGTGCAGATGGATATGAATGATGAAAGCTGGCATTTGGTGAAGTCAACCCCCAGGGTGATGGGCTTTATTGGTGGCACGGCGGACAAGCCGGCGCCCATATCTGAAAAAGAGGCCAATGCGATATTGCAGAGAATTCAGGACGGTGTGGAGCAGCCACGTCCGAAGACCCTGTTTGAGGTGGGTGAAATGGTACGTGTCACTGACGGGCCCTTTGCTGATTTCTCAGGAGTGGTTGAAGAAGTTAACTACGCGAAAAGCAAATTACATATTGCGGTTACTATTTTTGGTCGGTCAACGCCTGTAGAGCTTGATTTTGACCAGGTAGAAAAGAGCTAGATCGAAGGTCTGGTATTTTAAAACAGGGGAGCCCGAAATATTTCCCATAGTGGAAACAAGTACGGCGTTATTACCCAAAGGAGAAGATAAATGGCTAAGAAAATTGAAGCATATATTAAGCTGCAGGTAGCGGCAGGCCAGGCGAACCCAAGTCCGCCGGTAGGTCCAGCGCTTGGTCAGCACGGCGTTAATATTATGGAGTTCTGTAAGGCATTTAATGCCCAGACTCAAAGCCTCGAACAGGGAATGCCTACTCCTGTCGTGATCACCGTCTATAGCGACCGTAGTTTTACCTTTATTACCAAAACCCCTCCGGCAGCTGTTTTGCTGAAGAAAGCGGCTGGTTTGAAAAGTGGTAGTAGCCGTCCCAATACCGACAAAGTTGGTAAAGTGACACGTGCACAACTGGAAGAGATTGCTACAGTTAAGATGCCTGATATTACAGCAGCCGATATGGATGCTGCCGTAAGAACAATAGCTGGCAGTGCGCGCAGTATGGGTATCGAAACAGAGGGAGTCGTGTAATGGCTAAGCTTAGCAAACGCGTTAAGGCGATTAGAGAAAAAATAGATAAAGATAAGTTTTATTCTTTCAGCGAAGCTGCGGACCTGCTGTCAGAGGTCTCCAAGTTAAAGTTTACCGAATCTATTGATGTGGCCATGAACCTGGGTGTGGATGTGCGTAAATCAGATCAGGTTGTACGTGGCTCGACAGTGCTGCCCAATGGTACAGGAAAGGATGTGCGAGTTGCGGTGTTTACTCAGGGTGAAAATGCTGAGAAAGCAAAAGCTGCCGGTGCAGATATTGTGGGCATGGAAGATCTTGCTGAATTGGTTAAAGCTGGAAATATGGATTTTGATGTTGTTATCGCAACCCCGGATGCCATGCGAGTAGTTGGAACGCTGGGACAGATATTGGGCCCTCGTGGATTAATGCCAAACCCTAAAGTCGGCACAGTTACTCCAGATGTGGAATTGGCGGTAAACAATGCGAAGGCTGGTCAGGTTCGTTTCCGTACGGACAAAGGTGGCATCATACATTGCTCAATCGGCAAAGTTGGTTTTACGGCAGATGCGCTAAAGCAGAATGTTGAAGCCTTAATTGCGGAAGTGAAAAAACTCAAGCCCGCAAGTGCCAAGGGTATATATCTGAAACGTATCTCCCTCTCGACTACCATGGGGCCGGGCGTTCAGATTGATCAGAGTTCTTTAGAAATTTAATCAGGCCGATTAACGGTCTGCATACCTAACTTTGGGGTCACTACTGTGTTTACAGCGGTGACCATCAAAGACCGCAGGTGCGAAAACGGCTGGTACAGCGTCGGAGCTTAATAGTAAAACCTGCGCAGATGGGGTGGAGCAAGGTTAGTTGTTGCTTCATCGTGAATGCCCAGCAAGTCAGACATTATGTCGGACCTGTTGGGGATTATTAACCGTTGGGGACCCCCAACAATAAATAGGAGTTATGCGAGTGGCATTAAGACTCGAAGACAAAAAAGCGATTGTCGCTGAAGTCAACGAAGCTGCTGGTAACGCTCTGGCTGCTGTGTTGGCTGATTATCATGGCCTCTCAGTTGAACAAATGACTGACCTGCGTAAAAAGGCGCGAGAGTCGGGTGTGTATTTGCGTGTTGTGCGCAACACACTGCTCAAGCGCGCAGTTGAAGGAACCGAGTATGAGTGCATCAAAGAGGCTCTTATCGGTCCTACAATTCTGGCATTTTCACAAGAAGATCCAGGTTCGGCAGCTCGTCTGGTTAAGGATTTCGCCAAAGAGAATGATAAGCTCGAAGTAAAGGCATTATCCGTAGGTGGGAAATTATTGGCGGCAGATCAAATTGATGTGCTGGCGAAATTGCCGACTCGAGATCAGGCGATAGCAATGCTGATGAGTGTTATGCAGGCTCCGGTTACCAAGCTGGCGCGTACCATCAACGAAGTGCCTGGCAAGCTGGTTCGCACCCTTGCTGCAGTTCGTGATCAAAAACAAGAGGCAGCTTAAAGATAAGCGGCTTACCCTTTAATAGTTTTTTAATGTTAGGAGATTGGAGTCATGGCTCTGTC
>CBDUGR010000366.1:0-3243 GCA_965366515.1 uncultured Gammaproteobacteria bacterium
GTCATGGTTATTGGGAGGGATTTGGGGTATTCCAGTTTTGTGCATCCAGGGATTGACCGTGAATGCTTTTGCCTGCTGGCCCCATAAGGTGAAGATAGAGTCCCATGATCTCTTCAGGAGCAGGATTCTTTTTGATATCCTCTGCGGGAAACGCTTGCGCGCGCATGCGGGTGCGGGTTGCGCCTGGATTGATGCAGTTGACCCTAATATTGGAAATGCCCTCAAGCTCATCGGCAAGCGTCTGCATCAATGCTTCTGTGGCAAATTTTGATGCCGCGTAAGCTCCCCAAAAAGCGCGGCTTTTTCGACCGACGCCTGATGAGGTAAACAGGATAGATGCGTCATCGGACTCCTCCATTAATGGGAGAAGTGCTTGGGTCAGCATTAGTTGAGCGGTGACATTGACATGCATCACTTCGCACCAGGTATTAGGGTCGTAGCTTGCTATGGGTGCTTTTTTGCCGAGAATACCCGCGTTGTGTAAAAGGCCTTCCAGTTTGCCCAGTTCCTGTTTGATGGCTTCCGCCAATTCATCATAATCCTGCGGTGTAGCGGTCAGTAAATCCATTGGGTGAATCAATGGTTCCGGGGAACCGCAGTCGACGATTTCATCGTAGACCGATTCGAGTTTTTTAACGGTGCGCCCGAGCAAAATAACAGTGGCGCCATTTTCGGCATAACATTTTGCGGCAGCACGACCGATGCCGTCTCCGGCGCCTGTTACCAGTACTACGCGCTCTTTTAGCTGGTTTGATTTTATATTGCTGGTTGTTTTATTGGTCAAGATGAGTTCCTCTGCGGTGCCGGATTTTACTAAAAGCCGTTATGTAATAACTGGGTTAGTTCGTCTGGATGATCTATATAGTAGTCCGCGTCCCACGCCTGTGGATTGTCATTGGCTTCGATATAGCCGTATAGCGCGGCCACTGTGCGCATTCCAGCATTATGGCCAGCTTCAATGTCGCGCCGGTGATCGCCGACGTAAATAGCCTGTTGTGGTTTGCAGCCAATAATTTCGCAGGCTTTTAACATGGGTTCAGCGTGAGGTTTACTGTTTTTCACTTGATCAGCGCAAACAATGGCCGAGCAGCTTGGGCTTAGCGCCATGTGCTGCATAATAGGCAGGGTATATTGGCTGGGCTTGTTAGTGACCACGCCCCAGGATAGTTCGAATTGATCCAGTGTGGCCAGTAGCGCTTCTATACCCGGAAAAGGCATCGTGTGTTGGGTAAGATTCTCGCTATAGAGGTCCAGCAGCCTTCGGTACAGTTGCTGATGCCGCTTGGTATTTATGCGAGTGTTAAACCCAAGGCTGATCATGGCATTGCCGCCATTAGAAACCACTTCGCGAATTGATTGGTAGGGCAAAGGTGCCGTACCTTCTTCAATTAACAATCTATTTAAAGCCTGGGCTAGATCCTGCGCTGTGTCCAGTAATGTGCCGTCCAGGTCGAACAGGATTGTAGTAATAGAATTGTTTGCCATTCTTGTGTTACTCAGGCTTCGTGACATGCAGCATATAATTGACATCGACGTCATCGGCCAGTTTGTAACTCTGCATGACAGGGTTGTACACCAGGCCAATTATTTTATGGGAAACCAGGCCCGCTTGACGAACCCAGGCTGCCAGTTCCGATGGTCGAATAAATTTGCTGTAATCGTGGGTTCCTCTAGGCAATAATTTCAGAACATACTCTGCACCGACAATTGCAAACAGGTAAGATTTAGGGTTTCGGTTAATGGTGGATAAAAACAGATGTCCGCCAGGTTTAAGCATTTTGGCGCAGGCACTGATCACGGATCCGGGGTCGGGCACATGCTCCAGCATTTCCAGGCAAGTAATAACGTCAAACTGGGGTGCATTGCTGGTGGTGCGCTGCTGTTCCAGCTGTTCTGCGCTAATCTGCTGATAGTCAATTTCCAGTCCGGACTCCAGGCTGTGGAGCTTGGCCACATTGATGGGCGTACTACCCATATCTATTCCTGTCACCCGCGCGCCTCTTTGTGCCATCGATTCGGATAAAATGCCCCCTCCGCATCCGACATCAAGTACCTCTTTGTCAGCTAATGATGCGGTTTCGTCGATAAAATTAAGTCGCAAGGGGTTAATCTGATGCAGGGGTTTAAACTCGCTGTCCTGATCCCACCAGCGACTGGCGATGGCTTCAAATTTTGCAATTTCCGCGCTGTCTACATTGGTTTCACCTGGGTCAGTAGAGTCTTCGGATGTAGGGCTGTTTGGCATTGATGGGTACCTTAAATTCTTGCAAATCTCCCTCAAACGGGAGGTTAAAAGTTCATGCTTTGCTGGTTTTCTGCAAACCTGATTTTATCACGCCAGACGGCTACCTTGCATTGTAATGCGTCCATATCGATCGACGTCAGTTTTCGCTGATCCATTAGGGCGCGTCCTTTCACCCAAACGTGAGAGATATCCTGGCTGCAATTGGTGTAGATGAGATGTGAAATGGGATCATAGATAGGCTGGTGTTTTAATCCGCCGAGATTAATGGCTGTGATATCAGCAGATTTACCGATCTCCAGGCTACCGATGGAATCTTCCATTCCGAGCGCTTTTGCGCCGTTGTAGGTCGCCATACGTAATGCCTGATAAGCAGTTAAAGTATCGGCTTTAAAGCTGACCCCTTTGGCTAGCAATGCAGCTGTCTTGGCTTCCCCAAGCATATCCAGGTCATTATTGCTTGCCGCTCCGTCTGTCCCCAGGGCTATATTGATGCCGCTGTCCATTAGGCGCCCAATCGGGCAAAATCCGCTGGCGAGCTTTAGATTTGACTCCGGACAATGAATAACATGGCAGCCGTTATCCGCGAGTAGGTGAATATCTTCCTCGTTGACCTGTGTCATGTGTACAGATTGCAGTCGAGGGGAGAGCAGGCCCAGCTGATTGAGTCGCTGTATCGGTCTCATTCCACTTTGTTTTAGCGAATCTTCCAGTTCGTGTGCCGTTTCATGAAGGTGAATCTGCACTGGAGCATCCAGCTCATCGGCGAGCATGCGTATCTTTTCAAAGGATTCGTCAGAGACTGTGTAGGGCGCATGGGGGCCAAAACCTATGGTGATCAATTCATGATTCCGGTAATCGTCATGAATCGATAACCCTTTGTGAATATATTCTTCAGCGTTACTGGCCCAAGCGCTGGGAAACTCAAGCACCGGCATCATGATTTGTGCGCGAATCTTGTGTTTGTGTGCAATTTTGGCTGTCTGATTTGGGAAAAAATA
>CBDUGR010000367.1:0-3238 GCA_965366515.1 uncultured Gammaproteobacteria bacterium
CAGCATCACGGATATTGCTTTTAAATGGGGATTTTGTGACCTTAGTCACTTCAGCAAAGCCTTCAAGCAGAGCTTCGGTTTGTCTCCTCGAGAATTTGCAAAAAAAATGGATATCCAAAACCGCATATGATCAGCGTAATATGAATCTTCGAAATACCATTCATAGCCATTTTGTCTTGCCGTTGCTGCGTAATGCGGGTGCAAAGGGCTTGGCTCCAGAAGCGATACTGCAATCAGTGGATCTCTCGCCTGAGGTATTGCATGAGCCGCGTGTGCGATTCACCTTGGATCAATACACCGCTATTTTGAGAACCTTGTGGAAAGAGTTGGATGACGAGTTTTTTGGGCTGAGCGTTAAGCCTGTCCACTTTGGCACCTTTGCGCTTTTTTGTGAATTATCGATGAAAGAGGGTCGGGTAGGTGCGGCGCTGGAAAAGCAGGCGGAATGTTTTAAACTGGCTACCGAAAGTATTCGATGGGAATTGGCGGACAAAGATGAACAGGCGCTCCTCAGTCTAGCAATTAATAAAACCGAACCGAACACGGATAATATTCTCACGGAATATCTGCTGGCAATGACGCACCGTTTCGCTGGCTGGCTGGCAGGCCAGAGAATTCCCTTAACACAGGCCTGCTTTGACTATCCGCGGCCTAATTACGTCAATGAATATGATGTATTGTTTGGCTGTCCTTATCTTTTTGATCAGCCTGCACCAGCTCTGGAGTTTCCCAAAGCGTGTTTGAACTGGCCTATTGTGCGAACTTCCGAGGAGCTGATTCCTTTTCTGAAACAGTCGCCAGTGGGGATGTTGGTCAGACCGGAAACGGACAAGAGCTTCGTGATCAAAGTAAGAAGAATTTTGCTGGATAACAGTGGTGAAGAGCTAGAGTTTCCAGGCTTTGAAGAGGTTGCTGATAAGCTGGGGGTGAGTGCAGGAACACTGCGGCGACGTTTAAAAGAGGATGAAACCTCATATCAAATACTAAAGGACGGTATTCGAAGAGATGTTGCTATTGAGCTACTTTGCGATCCTTCAAAATCGGTTTTTGAAGTCGCCTATGCGGTTGGTTTTTCTGAGACCAGCACCTTTTCGAGAGCCTTTAAAGCCTGGACCGGCTTGCCGCCTACTGCATACAGGGATTTGGGAGAAGATGGGCTGGAAGGAGAGCACAAAGATTAGCAGAGCGAACAGCTCACCGATCCTGCCTTGGGAGAGCAACTCGGGGTTTTCTACTCGAACCTGACGCTCTTCTATTAACCAGGAATTACCTTCTCTAATCAGCTTGTCCGAATAATAACCCAGCATCAGGCAGTAGATCTGTTGTGCAGTACTGAGGAAACAGTTGAACTGGCAAGTTGACGTTGCGTGATTCCTGCAAATTTCGATGCTGCTGTTGCTGACTGTGTGCTGTGTTCCCGGTGTGTGGCGATGCACCGCGATCGCGACCTTTCTTAGTACTTCCCGACCGTTAAATCCAGTCCCGCTGCTGCCCAATCCCAGCAACAGTCTGGGGTAAAAAGTTCTCCGATACCATCTGCATCACCAGTGTCCACGCAAATGGCATAACGGGACAGTAGCTCTTTTATAGAGGATTTATCCCGATACTTCTGGATTTCAGATTCGCTCATTTTGGTGCCTCCGCGACGCCGACTACAGCAGAAAGTAAGACTACACTCTTATTTGTCAGTGTACTCCAGAAGTAGCTTATAGTTATGGCCGGATTGGGTCTGAGCTTGGCAGATTCAACTATTTTCAACCTATGCGTCTAGAGCGGGTAATCACGGCAAGATCATGGATAGTCTTTTTTGCAAACAAATAGCAAATTACTGCCATTCGCTGAACCGCTGTCTATCGATATAGTGATTGGCAGTGTTACAGCAAGCGGTTGCCAATGCATCTACAGGTTTTTATCCGCATCAATGGCATGCTGGTTCATTTTGTCGCGGCGCAAAATCAAAGTTAATGACACTAACAAGGTTGCGCTACCTTAGGGGAAATTAACAGTGAGAGAAGTGGCCGTTGTTGGTGTGGGGATGACCCGGTTTGGGAAGCATAAAGAGACGGGTATTAAGCAGCTGGTTAGGGAGGCTGTCGATGAAGCTCTCAATGATGCGGGTCTCGATATCAAAAAAGTGCAGGCAGCCTATGTGGGTAATGCGGCGGCAGGGATCATGACCGGTCAACATATGATTCGCGGACAGGTTACCCTGGCCCCCTTAGGGCCACTCGATATCCCGATTTACAACATCGAAAATGCCTGTGCGAGCAGCTCTACCGCGTTCAATCTGGCCTGGCAGGCGGTGGCAACCGGTATTCATGACTGTGTGCTGGTCGTTGGATTTGAAAAGCTCTACGACGAAGACAAGCGCAAGTCTTTCCAGGCGTTGGAGTCGGGATTGGATGTGCTTGATCATATGAGTTATTTCCAACAGATAGAGCGATCGCTGGATGCTACGGAAACGATATTTAAAGCGGGTGGCGCGGATAGAAGCCGTTTTCTGGACGTTTATGCTTTCCTGGCGAAGCGATTCATGGAACGATACAATCTGACCCAGGAACATCTGGCGATGCTTTCGGTGAAAGCCCACGATAATGGTGCGCTAAACCCAAAGGCGCAGTACCAGGAAAGAGTGACGATTGAGCAGGTACTGAATTCAGGTGAAATCAGCTACCCGCTTACGCGTATGATGTGCGCGCCGGTCGGTGATGGTGGTTCAGCAGCAATTCTTTGCTCTCCCGCAGTGGCGGCAAAATATACGACCAAACCGATATGGGCAAGCGCCTCTCTGGTCGCCAGCGGCCGTGTTGAAGCTGATCTGGACAATACCATTACTCGAAGAGCCTCTAATAAACTATATGAAACCTCCGGTATCGGTCCAGAAGACATTGATCTGGTTGAGCTCCATGATACGACGTCCTCTGCTGAAATCATGTACCTGGTTGAGCTGGGCTTTTGTACCGGAGAGGATGCGGCAAAACTGATAGAAGAGGGCTACTTTGCGTTGGACGGCGCATTGCCGTCAAATCCTTCGGGGGGGCTGACTACAAAGGGGCATCCAGTTGCAGCAACCGGCGTGGCACAGATCTATGAAATCGTCACCCAGCTACGTAATCGTGCCGGTAAACGGCAGGTGACTAATGCTAAAGTGGGTATGACACACAATGGTGGCGGTATAATCGGAGTGGAGCCGGCGGCGATGGCGCTCCATCTGTTTAAGCGTTGATAATATCGGAAT
>CBDUGR010000368.1:0-3230 GCA_965366515.1 uncultured Gammaproteobacteria bacterium
GGCTTTTTGAAAAACGAATATACGCCCGGTTGGCATAATATCTTTGAGAAAGGGAGCTTTTAATGCCATCTTCGCCATTCCTTCGAGCGTTCCATGATAGCGTTGCGGGGTTTCGTTACAATCCCGCAACGGTGGGTTTGTCAGTACGGGGAAATACTACCTTATTACGCGGAAAAAACAACATTCAAAAATTGATTGGCGGGCAGCCGTTTTAGTCATACCGCCCAAAGCGACAGCTAAGCCTCTACGATATCCTCTTTCAAGCTCGATACAAAGGTGACAACATCGTCACATTCCTGCTGCGGCACTTGCAATGCCTGCATGGTCGCACCGGCATGGCCAAAAAATATTTCCCAATCACTTTCGCTGATTTTCATGCCTTTGTGGCATAGCTTCATGTCTCTACCTGTGTAATAAACCGGACCTCCGGCATTCGCACACAAATAGTCAATGAGCAGTTGTTTTTCTCTGGCAATACCATCATCACCACGGTTTTGCCAAAAGCGCCCCAGTTGCGGGTCAGCTTCCAGGCGCGGCAGCAGATCATTCACAAAAGCGGTGATGCCGTCGTAACCGCCCAATCGCTCATAAAGTGATAATTGGCTCATAATACTTCCCTTAACTTTCTAAATCGTATTTTCACTGCGAGCCGGGTAGTGCTGGCAATAAACAGGTTCCTTCGCAGGATCGCAAGGTCATCACATGGTGAGCCGGGTTGGACCCTAAAGCACGGGGGTTCGCAGCAGAAAATAAGCTTTAAAGACTAATTCAGCCCAACTGACGATTTCCCTGCAACCCTGCGAAGGTTTAAAATTGACTATAGTTATGTAGAGCAACAGGCGTGCCAACTAATATGTGATTGATTTAAAACATTATTATATTTTTGCAACTCTATTTGACAACATTATATGTAGTTATTAAGACAACTATAGTTATCGTTATGACAACATTTTTGCCGCCACTACAAGGTGGTTAACCGCTCAAGCAGATCAGGAAACAGAATCGCTACCCCGATCAAAAACGGCAGCACCATAAAATAAGACAACATCAGCCAACGCACTGCACCTGCGGAGCGCCACAAGCCCATCAGCCGCTCGGTCACCAGCGCACCCTTGATGGCAAAGGAGAAGCAGACAAAGATCACCATGATCGCACTGGAGACATTTTGTTCCGCGACTAGCGCACTAACTAGCGTAAGCGCCAACAATAGGAACCAGACAAAGGTGAGCTGCCTGTCGGGCGAATACCTGCCTAACAATCCGTTTAACATCTTATAACCTCCGACAAAACGCTGCCTCTAGCGCAACACGTAGAGCAACGGAAAAATAATAATCCAGACCAGATCAATCATATGCCAGTAACTGGCGGCACACTCCAGCCCCTCACTGTTTTCCTGATTGTAGATATTCATCTGCGCGCGGATCGTGACGAACAAAATGGTACACATCCCCACCAGCACGTGTAGCAAATGGTTAAAGGTCAGGTAGTAATAGAGCGAAAAGAAGATATCCGTTTTCGAATCGATACCATGACTATGGTTCCAGTGGTACTCCCAGCCCTTAATCAGACAATAACCCGCACCCGCACCCAGCGTCGCCCAAAGCCACCTTACCGCGCGCCTCTGTTGACCCGAGTTGATGCAGGATACCGCGCGTGCTACAAAATAACTGCTACTGATCAGCACCAGAGTATTCAAGGCACCAGCCAGGGTATTCAATCGCTCGGGGCCAGCGGCAAACAACTCTTGATTGTGGGAACGCGCCACCAGAAATACGATGAAAAAAAGCGCAAATTCAGTCAACTCAGCATAGATAAGAATCCAGATTGCTATATTGCCGGGCGCTCTTTTCTCTTTTGGCGTCGCTGGACTGACAGGCCGGACTCCAGCCGGCCACTCCTGAGCAACCGAGCCCTCCATAATGGACTGAGATTGCGTTAACGCGCTCATATTCTGCACCAGACCGCCTCTAGAAGTGCGCGTCGATCAACTGACAGATAGCGCCCAGCGTTTCGGCCTCATCGGTCAGTGGCTCGGCGATACAGCTGATACAGGCTTCTTTGGCGGGCAGTCCGGATTTAATCATCATTGCCGCGTAGATCAATAACCGGGTCGATGCGGCCTCCTCCAGATCATGCCCCTTCAGACGACGCAACTCCTGTGCGAGCAATACCAGTTGCTGAGCCAGTTCGACCTCCACACCGGCCTCCTGGCACACAATTTCAGTTTCCAGCTCTTTTGAAGGGTAATCAAAACTCAACGCTACAAAACGCTGACGAGTACTGGGCTTCAATCCCTTCAGCATATTCTGGTAACCCGGGTTGTAGGAGATCACCAACATAAAATCAGAATGCGCTTGCAGCAGCTCTCCGGTGCGCTCCAGCGGCAGAATACGACGATGATCAGCCAATGGATGTAATACTACTGTGGTATCCTTACGCGCTTCGACCACCTCATCCAAATAGCAGATCGCACCCTCACGCACGGCTCGCGTCAGCGGCCCATCCTGCCAGTAGGTTCCTTCGGCACCGATCAAATGCCGGCCCACCAGGTCCGCTGCTGTTAAATCATCATGGCAGGCGATAGTGTACACAGGACGGCTCAATCGCTGCGCCATAGCCTCAACGAAGCGGGTTTTACCACAGCCCGTTGGCCCTTTGATCAACACGGGTAATAAATTGGCCGCGGCATGTTTAAAAATTTCAACTTCACCGCCCTGCTCTATATAGTTAATACTGTTTCCCACTTTCACAATCTCCTGCTAACCCGCCACACCGGTCAGGTTTAAATATAATTTGGGCAACATCTCCGGAAGACGCTGCGCATCACTGACCACCTCATAACCCTGAGAACCAAACAGATAAGACAGGTAGTCACTCGCCTTGGCATCCACAGTGACACAGAAAGGCTGCACACCCTGAGCGCGCGCCTCCAGAATGGCCTGACGCGTATCTTCAATACCGTAGCGACCCTCATACTGATCAATGTCGTTAGGCTTGCCATCCGAGACGATCAACAGCAGCCGTTGCTGGGTTTTCTGAAGCTTCAGTACTTCCGTTGACTGACGTATTGCCGCACCCATACGAGTGTAAAAACCGGGCTTGATCGCAAGCAAGCGACCTCGGGTGTGATCGGAATAGGACTCAGCGAAGGTCTTGAGCAACTGGTAACGCACCTGCTTATTCTTGACCGATGAAAAGCCATACATGGCAAACTGGTCACCCGAACCACT
>CBDUGR010000369.1:0-3217 GCA_965366515.1 uncultured Gammaproteobacteria bacterium
GCAATATAGGTGCCCGACTGGCTGGCGAACTGGAGGATGATTACCAGGTTAAAATTCTCGAACGTGATATGGATCGCTGCAAAACGCTTTCCGAACAACTAAATAAGACCATCGTGTTACATGGCGATGCCTCGAACAAAGAATTGTTGTTGGAGGAAAATGTCGACCGTGCTGATGTCTTTTGTGCACTTACTAACAATGACGAAATTAATATCATGGCCTCCATGTTAGCCAAACGGTTGGGGGCGGGCAAAGTCATGACTTTGATTAACAACCCGGCCTATGTGGACCTGGTGCAGGGTGGAGATATTGATATTGCAATTTCTCCGCAACAAATTACAGTCAGTCGCCTATTAAGGCATGTACGTCGCGGAGATATTGTAAAAGTGCATTCGTTAAGAAGAGGCGCAGCGGAGTCAATAGAGATTATTGCCAGAGGCGATAGAGACTCATCCAAAGTCGTTGGCAGGAGACTCGAACAGATTCCATTGCCGCAGGGCAGTTCAATAGGCGCCATTGTGCGTGATCGCGAAGTCCTAATCGCTCACCATGACGTAGTGGTTCATACCGACGATCACTTGATTCTTTTCCTGCCGGACAAGAGCAAGGTGTCGGAGGTTGAGCGGTTATTCCAGGTAAGCCTGAGCTTCTTTTAGATAAGGATTACAAAGACTCGACTATGCACTTCACGGTGATTTTACGCATTCTGGGCATCCTGTTGATGGTATTCAGCCTGACCATGGTCATCCCTCTGATCGTAGGTTTGATCTACAGCGAATCGGCGAGCGATGCTTTCCTAATGGCCTTCGGCATTACTTTTTGCACCGGCCTGCTCATCTGGTTACCTTTTCAGCGTTTTCACCACGAACTCCGAACACGTGACGGTTTTATTATCACAGCACTTTTCTGGACGGTGCTGGGCCTGTTTGGTGCCTTGCCCTTTTATCTGTCCCAAGGCCTTGCCTTAAGCCCGGTTGATGCGGTTTTTGAGTCTGTCTCGGGTCTCACCACCACCGGGGCAACGGTGATAACCGGCATCGATCAGATGCCCAATTCACTGCTATATTACCGTCAGCAGTTACAGTGGCTCGGCGGCATGGGTATTATTGTTCTGGCGGTGGCTATTTTGCCAATGCTTGGCATTGGCGGCATGCAGCTATATCGCGCCGAAACACCGGGACCCGTAAAAGACAACAAGCTCACTCCACGCATCACAGAAACGGCGAAAGCACTTTGGTATATTTATGCCAGTCTTACGGTTCTCTGTTTCCTGGCATATTGGTATGCCGGCATGTCTGCCTTTGATGCGATCTGTCACAGTTTCTCCACCGTCGCCATCGGCGGTTTTTCTACGCATGATGCCAGCTTCGGGTACTTCGATAGCCCAGCGATCGAAGCTATTGCAATCCTTTTCATGCTGCTTTCCGGAATCAATTTCGGTCTACACTTTTTCGCCTGGCAAAACCGAAGAATCGGGCACTATTTTGCGGATCCGGAATTTCGTTTTTATCTGACTATTCTCGGTGTGGTTAGCGTGACCACCTGTGCGATTCTCATCTACAGCGACACTTATCCGCCGCTGACCGCCCTGCGCACCAGCCTATTTGAAGTCGTCTCAATCGCCACGACCACTGGCTTCGCCACGGCAGATTTCGCACACTGGCCCAGTTTACTGCCATTTTTGCTTTTCGTGGCTGCATTTTCCGGCGGCTGTGCCGGCTCCACAGGCGGTGGTATGAAAGTTATTCGGATCTTACTTTTATACAAGCAGGGTATTCGGGAAGTAAAACGTTTGATCCACCCGAACGGGGTATTTTCCATTAAACTTGGTGACCAACCCGTATCAGAACGGGTTATTGAGGCCGTTTGGGGATTTTTCTCGGTATATATGCTGGTATTTGTCTTTATGTTAATGGCGCTGCTGGCTACCGGAATTGATCAGGTCACTGCCTGGTCCGCTGTGGGCGCAACGCTGAACAACCTGGGCCCCGGTCTGGGGGGCGTGGCCGCACATTATGGCGACCTGAATGATCCGGCCAAATGGGTGCTCTGTCTGTCCATGTTGTTAGGACGGCTGGAGGTCTTTACGCTCATCGTAATTTTCTCTCCCATGTTCTGGCGCAAATAGTTTAATCGTCAGATAGCGACATTTAGCTGCAACATCTCGCATTTTATTGCTGTTTTTTTACTTATAGGCCATCAATGAGCGGTTTTTTATTTGTTGTTACCGTGCTTTTCTGGGGCACTACCTGGATTGCCATCAAATTCCAGTTAACCGACGTGGCGCCAGAGGTTTCGCTAGTCTATCGCTTCGCTGCCGCTTCATTTATTTTCTTTATCTGGGCAGTCTTAAGAGGACAGAAATTAAGAATTGGGATGATCAACCATCGGTATCTCGCTATGCTGGGATTTCTGATGTTTGGCTTCAATTACCTGTTCACTTATTGGGCGGCGGGCGCTATTACCTCTGGCCTGCTGGCAACTATTTTTTCACTAGCGCCTATAGTCAACATTGCCTTTGATCGTATATTTTTTGGTCGCCCTATTGAGCTACGCATGCTGCTGGGTGCAGCTATAGGTACGGCGGGTATTGCGCTCATATTTTGGCCAGATTTTTCAAATTTATCCCTGGGTAATGATGTTATTTTTCCCTGTTTCTCTGTTTTTGTGCGATTATTTCCTTCTCGCTGGGCAATATGGTTTCCGTTCGGAATCACGCTGCATCGCTACCGGTGCTGACCTGTAACGCATATGGAATGTTATACGGCTGTTTATTCTTAGCTCTATTTGCTGTATTCAACGGCAAAACCTTTGCCTTTGATACCAGTGTTACTTATATCTCATCCCTGGTCTTTCTGGTAGTGGTGGGCACGGTACTTTCCTTTGTTTGCTATTTAACGCTGATGTCTCGCATTGGTCCAAGCAGAGCTGCCTATACCACTATCTTTTTCCCCATCGTCGCCCTATTGATTTCGACTTATTATGAAAACTTTCATTGGACGGCAACCAATTTCGCCGGAGTGGTAATGGCGCTTTCCAGCAGCCTGTTCGTGATTAAAAAGCCTCAGAACTAACCGACGTTACTCGCGAACATTCAAATTAATCGCCTAGGGAACCTCTGAATAATTCCTTGATCCCTCTGGCGTACAGAGCGTTTGTATCTCAAGGCGGCTTTGTGCAGTAATGTCCAGACCTTGCAAACAAAGCCAACGCAGAG
>CBDUGR010000370.1:0-3216 GCA_965366515.1 uncultured Gammaproteobacteria bacterium
GTTATAATTACAGGCAGGCGGGCTATCACGGCCCAGGCCTTCGTATCAGTTACTTACTACCAGCCCAATACAAACAGGAGCCCGTTGAAAAAACCTTTCAATTTCCCGTGAATCATACGGAAAGGGTAGCTGAATTGATCGGAGCAAACGTCAGATAATTTCGAAATATACGCACGGCCCACGCTAGTCGCTCATTGATAAAACCTCATAGATATAGTGCATTCGAAAAGTGATGCGCAGGTAACCAGGAAGTTATACCATCTTTTCAAAGCAACCATGAAAAGGTGATTTCCTATGAAAAAAGAAGAGAGAGATATCGAAAAAGGCTATCCTATTTCAGAATATGTAGCGAAGCTAAGAAGGCTTGCCGACTGCCTTGAAAACGGTGACCCATTCGAAATTCAGATTGCCGGAGAGCGAGTCTATGTTCCCGTACGAGCGGTGTATAACATCGAGCACGAAAGAGAGCAGGACAGTGAAGAGATTGAGTTCCAGATTAAGTGGGAGCACAGCTAGGGGAAAGTGTTTCTGATAATGAAATTTTTGCTGGCATTCTTCCTCACGATGGTGTCGTGGATAACTCTTGCGGCTGATCTCAAGCCCTTTGCCAGTGATGGCTGCAGTGCATTTCCTGATGGCACTCTCGAGCAGAATGAGCTGTGGCTTAAATGCTGTACCGCTCATGATTATCAGTACTGGAAAGGGGGTACCTACAAACAAAGATTAGCCGCGGACAAAGCACTTAAACACTGTGTAGAGCATGTTGGCCAACCCGAAATTGCCTTACTGATGCTGGCGGGTGTCAGGGTTGGAGGCACGCCCTATCTACCCACAACCTTTCGCTGGGGATACGGTTGGTTCTACCCCAGATTCTACGGTGCATTAACGAGAGAGGAGCTATTACAGGTCAACCAAACCAGCCCACCCATTGAGTAGCCCCCTTTTTAAGATCCCTGAGTAATATCTGTTAATCTCAACCACTTGGCCCGGCCTAAAAATAATTTGCCCCAGAATGGGGCAAATACCCAGTCCCATCCTATACTGAATAAAACTCTCATTGCCTTTGATCTGAAAGAAGTCGTCGTAAAACCTAGGCAACCGGTATCAACCCCTGCGTAAGGCTCGAACCAGACAGGGCTCCCATAACATAAGGAGAATATTTGCGGTGAGTTTGAATTTCTTCAAACGAGAAGCACTTAGCTTCTGTCTGGCGTTTTCTGTTCTTTACTGCCTGACTGCACAAGCTGTTGAGAGAGACTCGACACCGACCGTCATACTGCTAGACCGTTCATTCAGTATGACTGACCACCTAAATGGGCAACCTAAATTTGAGATCGCCAAAGCAGCCTTTCGAGATTTGGCGCACCGTTTTGAAGGGCAGTCGATCATCGCTGTTCGCTTCTTTGCTGGAGGTCGAGACAAGCAGGATGACCAGGTTAATTGCAAAGCGAATGAACTCTCTCTGCCAATGGGTACGGCTATCGAACCTGCAGCTATGGATAAGCTAATCTCCAGTATTCGACCGCTCGGGCGCAAAACCAACATCAGCTTCGCCATTGAACAGGCGACACAGGATCTTGCCCCCTTTGAGCGGGGTAAAATCATTCTCATTTCCGATGGAGAAGAGAACTGCGAACTGGATCCAATTGATCTTGCCCAGGCCCTAAACGCAAAAAACATCAAAATCGATACCATCGGTATTGGGCAACCCGGCCAGTTCTCACAACTGGGTCGTATCGCTCTGGCCGGTGCAGGGGAATTCCAGCTGGCAGACTCCGCCGAGCAGCTGGCCAACGCCATTGGTGCGGGCCTACCTCAGGCTCTTTCTCCACCCTCGACCAATACTGCGCCCTTCCCCGCGGCAATGTCAGGCTCCATATCTTTGGCGGCGAGTCCGGCAGCTGAAGCTCCTCCAGCAGGCAAATTTGCTCCCGCTGCTGCGGCCCCAGCTCCCAATATTGCACCCATGACACTGGAGATGGAGGTGGTCAGTGAGAAACCCCAAGAGCCAGTGGCAATTGAGGTTATTCTGGATGTCAGTGGCTCCATGGCGGCCAGAATTCAGGGAAAACAAAAAATGGCACTGGCGCGCACAGCACTTCATGAAGCTATTGAAGGGTTGGATTCGGTCGCCTTTCTGGTCGGATTCAGGGCCTATGGTTTCGATAACAGCGTACCGAAAACACCAGAAGCATCCTGCCCGAACACAGAATTGCTGAATGATATCGCTGCCAACCAGATTGCGAGTATTCGCCAGCAGGTCGATCAGTTACAACCCTTCGGTTACACCCCTATTGCCAAAAGCCTGGAGCTGGCGGGACAGGATCTAAACAACACTGCATCCAGCAAACAGATGATAATTCTGATTTCCGACGGCGAGGAAACCTGTGGTGGTGACCCGATTGCAGTCGCAGCACAATTGCGCGCCATGGGTATTGATATTGAAACCCACGTCATTGGTTTCGACCTGGATAACGAGCAGGCAAAACAGATGCACGCCATCGCCAATGCTGGCGGCGGCAGTTTTTATGACGCCAAGGATGCCACCGAGTTAAAAAACGCGTTAGTGCGTGTCGTCGAGGTCGCCCAGGAAAAAATTGATCCTACCTGGCTGCGCACTATTCACCCCATCACCGGAGGAACCACTCCGGAAAACGCGGTAAACCTGCTGCCAGGCACATACACTTTGTCGGACTTCCTGGAGAAGGGCGAACAAGCCTATTTCCGCGTCAACACTAAAAAAGGACAATACGGGATCGTGCGCGGCCTGATTCAGTCAAGGCGCTTGATCCGTGAAGGGGAGAAAATGGTCGAATCTTCCACCGGCTACGCACAATACCGAATCTCGCTTTACGAAATGCGCAACGGCAAAAACCGCGGGCGCTTCGTGAGATTGAGTGGTGAACCGGGCGATTTCGGGCACGTCGGTTTTAGCGACACTGCCGGAGAGGGATTTGTTTTCACTATTAGCAGCAATTATGACCGTGTACACAGGGACGCGCTATTTAATATCGATGTGATCGAAGCAGGAGACCGACATCAAGGTGAGGAGGCTCCGGATACAGCAGAGAGTGAGCCGATAGCACTCGCTGTCGATGAGACCATCACAGGACATCTGGGCGATGGAGACATGGCGGATATCTATCGTGTTTCACTCACCGATTCCAGCGCTGCTGCGCTGACACTACACTTTGCAACCAAAGATGATCAGTTCAG
>CBDUGR010000371.1:0-3196 GCA_965366515.1 uncultured Gammaproteobacteria bacterium
ACTTATCTGCTCAACCCGATATTAAGGAAGTTCCAGAATTCAGCGAGGCGGCACATAGCTATCTTAATTCCCTGGTGACACAGTTTTCCGTGAACGACGCTGAGCGTGTCAAGGAGATCGAGCGCACCACCAATCACGATGTAAAGGCGCTCGAGTATTTTATAAAAGAGCAGTTTGCAGCACAGTCCGCAACGCTACCCGAGCTACTTGAGATAAGTGAGTTTGTCCATTTTGCCTGCACCTCTGAAGATGTGAATAATCTGTCACACGCACTGATGTTGAAAGAAGGCCTGCAAGTAGCTGTGCCACTTATGCAGCAGGTATTAGGTGCGCTCAAACAACTGGCCACCCAGAACGCCGCTCAACCAATGCTTGCCAGAACGCACGGCCAGCCCGCATCACCCACCACAATGGGTAAAGAGATGGCAAATGTCGCTTACCGACTGCAACGTCAGTTGGATCAAGTGAGTAAAGTTGAATTGCTAGGTAAAATTAATGGCGCGGTTGGTAACTATAATGCTCACTTATCGGCCTACCCTGAACTGAATTGGGCGGAGTTAGCACAGCAATTTGTAACTGAACTGGGACTGAGCTGGAACCCCTATACTACGCAAATTGAACCGCATGATTATATTGCCGAACTATTTGATGTCATGGCACGATTCAATACGATCCTGATCGACTTTAATCGTGATGTTTGGGGATATATTTCAATCGGCTACTTCAAGCAAAAAACGATCGCTGGGGAAGTTGGCTCCTCAACGATGCCGCATAAGGTAAACCCTATTGATTTTGAAAACTCCGAGGGAAATCTTGGCATTGCCAACGCAATTTTTTCGCATCTGGCAGCCAAACTGCCGATTTCCCGCTGGCAGCGTGACCTGACAGACTCAACTGTGCTTAGAAATCTGGGAGTCGGCTTCGGGCATAGCCTGATCGCCTATGAATCTGCCTTGAAGGGGATCAGCAAACTTGAACTCAATTCTGCTGCTTTAAATGAGGATCTGGAAAACTGCTGGGAAATCTTGGCAGAACCGGTACAAACCGTTATGCGCCGCTACGCCGTTGAGGAACCCTACGAGAAATTAAAAGCTTTGACTCGAGGCGTCGGTATCACCCGTGATGGGCTTCACCAGTTCATTGATACACTGGACATTCCTCACCAGGCGAAAACAGAGCTAAAGGCTTTGACACCGGCTAACTACATCGGTAACGCCATCGAGCAGGCGAAAAATATTTAGATCCTATTTTCATCCTCTGCCCCTATTTGATGGGCAACCTCCACAATAAGGCGCCGCAACCACTGATGGCCTGGATTCTGTTGCAACAATGGACTCCATGCCATCATTAGATCAAAAGCAGGGATTTCGAAAGGAGGCTCTCGCACAGCAATTTGCGGGTTACCCAGTTCAAGTTCCGCCGCGCGTCGCGGCAAAGTGGCAATTAAATCCTTTTGATTGGCAAGCAATCTGGCGACCTGATAATGGCGCGTAAACACTGTAATAGTGCGTTTTTTATCTATTTTAGCTAAGGCCTCATCTACCCAACCCAAACGCTGCTTGTCCTGCGGATTCATGCCCACGCCGACACCCATACCTGTTTTGCTAACCCAGATATGATGTGCTTTCAAGTAGTTATCGAGAATGGGGTTGTTAGAACTCATCAAACAAGCAAAGCCGTCTTTCCAGAGCGTTACCTGGTGGAAAGACAGGGGCAGCTCGTCGAAACGATTGATGGCCATATCCACTTTACCCTGTTCCAGATCAGGAAAACCAACATCGCTGGGCGTCAGTATATCCAAAGTAACATTAGGGGCTTTTTCACGTAACTGTGTAAGCACGGCAGGCATCAACGCGGACTCGCCATAATCGCTGGCCATCACTCGAAACACCCGGTCGCTTTCAGCAGGATCGAAGGCTCCCTGTGGCTGTATCGCCTTTTCCACGCCCACCAGCACGTTACGAATCAATGGCTGCAATTCAAGTGCCCTCTCGGTCGCTGTCATGCCTTCACTGGTTCTGATCAACAGGGGATCCTTAAACAGTTCCCGAAGACGCCGCAGGCCGTTACTCATTGCTGGCTGAGTGATACCCAGGTGATGCGCTGCTTTAGTCACATTCTGTTCTCTCAACAGCACGTCAAAGTAAACCAATAAATTTAGATCAATCCGAGAAACATTCATAATGAAAATACCAAGCGCACCATATATAAGCCAAAGAAATCATCTCATAAGTGACTTGATTTCACACCAAAATTGTTACCGTCTCTTTGAATTTTTTGCGGTTATCGCTCGAAAAAAGACTTTTAGGTTCGATATATGGCGAGATTAAATAGAAGAACCCACAACAGGAGCACCAATCAATATTGGCTCTATGCGCCGCCCAACCTACTTTAAGCATTTTTAACCTTAAATTATTCACGGCGCGAATAACTAAAATAATTAGCATTTATTTCTTTTATAGTCAGTTGGTCTTTATGATAGTCGGTCTACTTAAGATCTGGCGTTGTATTTTTGCAAAGCTGGTTAACCACACTATATAGATTGAGGATAGATTATGTCAGATTACCAAAACGACATCGACTCGGTTGCTTCATTAAAAGAAGCACAGGGCGGTACCTGGGCAGCAATAAGCCCGGAGTATGCTGCGAGAATGCGCGCCCAAAACCGCTTTAAAACCGGTCTAGATATCGCCAAGTACACTGCTGGCATTATGCGCAAAGATATGGCCGAGTATGACGCAAACAGCTCTAAATATACGCAATCTTTGGGCTGCTGGCACGGTTTTATCGGTCAACAGAAGCTAATCTCAATCAAGAAGCACTTTAATTCTACCGACAAGAAATATCTGTATCTCTCCGGTTGGATGATTGCTGCTTTGCGTTCAGACTTTGGCCCACTTCCTGACCAGTCCATGCACGAGAAGACTTCCGTGTCGGGCCTGATCGAAGAGCTTTATACCTTCCTGCGCCAGGCTGACGCGCGTGAAATGGGCGGTCTGTTTCGCGAACTGGACGCCGCTCGTGAAGCTGGTGATTCCGCCAAAGCGGCAGAAATCCAAGATAAACTGGATAATTACCAAACCCATATCGTACCCATAATCGCCGATATCGATGCCGGCTTTGGAAACGCAGAAGCCACTTATTTGCTAGCAAAAAGAATGATCGAAGCAGGCGCCTGCGCCATTCAATTGGAAAA
>CBDUGR010000372.1:0-3189 GCA_965366515.1 uncultured Gammaproteobacteria bacterium
GAAAATTGCTGCACGGTCGTAATTCGCTTCATCCTCGAAATAATAAAGACCAAATACATATTCGAGGCTGTCTGTGGTTCCAACCATTTGCAGTTCCTGGGAGAACTGTTCATATTCGGACTTGGTATCCTGTTTGCTGTGGTTCGTGCCAATGTTATCAATGGCATCCCAAAAACTACTCACAAATGGGTAAGCAAACCCCGATGAGGGGCCGTATAGCGAGCCAAGGGTTAGATGGACTAAATCACTCATAGCGCCAACGCCATTTTGATCTAACCGGCTGTCTATATCTTCCAAATCCCCAAAAACGTAAGCATCCACTTCCCGATACGCTGTAATTGATTTAAAGGTTACATCACCCAGGGCGCCAAGATTACCGGCATTCCAGGTTAAAGTCAGCGCATGGCCTTCGGTTTCATTTGCTGCTGTTGGTACGAAGTCCGCGGAGCTTCTGCTAACCGCACCTTCGCCACGCGCTTCTGCGGCCTGATAAGCAGCAATGGTTTCCTGTAAAGACGGTATCCAGCGAGAGCTGATACGGGGGTCAGTGCCGGGTATCGCTGCCCAGCCTTGTGCGGCGAATAGCGTTCCCTGTAATGCCATGATTCGACTAATATTACCTGCCGCATCTAACGGAGTATAACCAACGACCTTTTCGATAGTGGTATTTTCATCCAGTTCGCTATAATCGTAGCTGTAATCAGCAACAAAATTTTCACTGGGCATCCAGCTGATGGCTAAGCGCCATGCCTGGCGGTCGATATCGTCAAAATCGGACTGTCCCGGATTGGTGTTACTGTAAAGATGGTCCCGATCCCGCATCTGGAAGCCGAAACTCGCCGCAAGCTGGCCCATACCGCTACCTATTTCCCCGATAGCGGGAAGGTCTACGTTTGCCTTTATATTTCGATAATCGTAGTTGCCGATTGCTCCTGTTGCTCTAAAGCCAAACTCTCCGGTGGGTTTTTTGGAAATAACGTTAACTGCACCGGCTGTAGAGTTGCGCCCATAAAGAGTGCCTTGAGGCCCTCTTAATACTTCTATGCGCTCTATCTCTGCGACATCCATCGAGGAGCCAACATTTTTACCTACATAGACACCATCAAGATAGAGCCCGACCGCTGGATCAAGTGACAGGTTGGACGGATTGCCGGAAGTCACACCTCGAATGTTTATGGTGGTGGTACCCCGCGAGCCGGGAGCACTATATCCCCCCATTCCTGGAATTTTGCCAATTAGGTCTTTGCTGTTGGTAATACCCATATTTTCTATCATATTTTCGCTGAGTGCGGTGATTGATATGGGTGTGTCCTGTAGATTTTGCTCGCGTTTTTGAGCCGTGACAACAATCTCTTCGATAGCAAATGATTTGCTGTCATGGTTTTCTTCAGCCAGGCTTTGTCCGCTAGCCAGAACTAAACTACCGATAGCCACAGCGAGCCTGGTTGAAGGAAAGTAGGGTAATTTATTCATTGAGTTATTTCTCCTCTGGTTACGAATCTAATTATTTTTGTTATTACTGGGCCAGTTGGCCATTAATATCAGGTTGGAGCTTTTATTTTTCTTACAAAAATGAGGTAAGAGTTTAGTCGAGATCTCTGACCTAAGTTGAAATTGACATCAAAGTCAGTATTAATACTGATTTCTTTCTTGCTGTCAAGTGTTTGTCAGTTATTTTTAGTTTTTAGCTGTTCGGCGGTGAGATGATTTGGTGATAGCCGCTTGAGTGATGGTGCAGCGTGAGAGCACTATTTTGAATGCCGATGAGACCTTACTAGTGAATACCCCCTATATTAGCAAGCTGGTTTGATAATTGATACGCCACATGGTGGCGGTCTGTTCGTATGTAATGTGGTTGATAAGGGTAATCATTGAAAAACGACCGTTGAAGTAAAAATATCCTGTATTTAACGCTATTGATTGAGTTCTGGAAAACTTATTGAAGTTGAATTTGACGTCAAAATATAGTTTACTCTGGGTTTATTAATTGAAATTTCTTGTCAGCAGGGGAATATCATGCAGCGTCTGCAGTTGGTTTCCTTATTGCAAATGAGTCTACAAAAAAGTGACAAAAGGTTTTGCTTGTGCCGTAGTGGGTAACACAATTAATGCTTGTGTTTTGTTCAGTATACTTCGGTTTTAAGATCCTTTGATCGGTTTGAGTCGTATAGTCTAAATACAAAGATTGATGATCATATGTGGAATTTTAGTGTGGCTAATCCAGGAGAAAAAAGATGCGTTTAACCGGAAAAATAGTTTTAGTGACAGGAGCAGGACAGGGCATTGGTCGAGCTATCGCTCAAGTTTTCGCTGATGAAGGGGCAGCAGTGGTAGTTTCAGATATCAGCGCCACCGCGGCGGAGGAAACAATGGCCTCACTTGCCGGAAAAGACAATACAGTCCTTGGTGTCTGTGATGTTTCCGATGGCCGTGCAGTAGAACAACTCTTTGCCCAGATTGAAGATCGTTATGGGCGCCTGGATGTGTTGGTTAATAACGCCGGCATCGGTGCTACACCGGGTGACGGATTTGATAAATACCAGTTGCGTCTGGCTCAGAGGACAGAGCAGTTGCAGCGTGGTGAAACACCTACTGTTTTTGGTGATCAGATAGTTGATATGACAGACCAGGGATTTGAAAAAGTACTGGCTGTCAATCTTGGTGGCACCTTCCACTGTTCGCGTGAGGCTGTGAAATTAATGATCAAGACAGGTGTAGAGGGGTCAATTGTAAATATATCAAGTACTGCTGCCTTTAGCGGCGAGGGTGGATTGCACTATAGTGCCGCCAAGGCAGGTATTCTGGGGTTGACTCATGGTTTGGCAGTCGATCTTGGGCCTCGCAGAATTCGGGTTAATGCGATCTGTCCTGGCCCGACACTGACACCAGCGCTGATGTCAATTTCAGAAGAGTGGCGGCAGTCCATGGCATCGAACGTTCCCTTGGGTCGGCTGGCTGATCCCAGGGAAGTTGCCACTACGGCATTATTTCTTGCCAGTGATGAAGCATCTTATGTGACGGGCCATACGCTTATGGCGAATGGCGGGACGTACATGCATTAATGCATGCGTATTCATTAGCGGGTGTTGTATGAACCAGCAACAAATCAAATTTTTACTAAGGGTGTTCTGATGGGTAGACAGCTGGAGAACAAAGTGGCACTGATTACTGGTGCTGGAACTGGCATAG
>CBDUGR010000373.1:0-3185 GCA_965366515.1 uncultured Gammaproteobacteria bacterium
CTATGGGATAGCCATTCAAAATAGATTTCAGGAGAAATATTGTAGGAGGTCTGGGGTGATTTTATTTCGCTCTGAATTGTACTAAACCGACCGGAGAGACGATCCAGCTGATATAAGGATGGCACCCCCAAGAATTCAAGCCAGGGCTTCCACTTTAAAAAATAAGCATCAAGTTGCCATTGATCTCCCGCCAATTGATACTCACTAAAATCACACAGATCACCACTAGCAATAAAAGCGCTATACAGCTGGTCTGCCTGCTTTTCAAAATAGAGCTCTGCCACCGCAGTCTCATTATTAAACTGATGGTATAACGAAAATGGAGATAAGAGGAAAAGCGCAACGAGAAACGCAGCAGCAAAAATAACGGTCCACCTTATCAGCTTGAATGGCCAAAAAATCAAAGGCTAACGCATCCCGGAAATACAGAGGGTGTCATACGCTGTAACCCATCCTTAAATATTAGATAGGAATTCACAAGATAGGTGCTTACAAGATAGACACTGGCAAGATAAGCACTCAGGTTTCCACTAAGAAAGGTTAAAAAACCAACACAGTTTAGCTACATTTGGAGACTGACTGACAGCCCCTATCCTGACTAAATGGAATGGCTAATTATAACCTTTGACGAAATGGGTGTTCTCCTCTTCAAACCTGGTCTTATGGCGCATGGAGGCAAAATTGTTATAGCCAATCAACATTTTCTTTGCCTTACCACGATGGTAGAAGGTCGGATGAGGATCCTCTGTGCTTTTTTTGGTACTGCTTTTGGTATTTCTTTGATTCTGGAGAAATAAGTGCATGACGACTCCTCTTAAACTCGAAAAAATAAACCAGGCACCTTAAAATAGTATTAGCCAAAAACTTCTTAAACGCCAGAAAAATAAGCAGTTAGCCAAGATATTTTAACTATTTATTTCAATTATCGTCTAAAGCACTGTAATTATACGTTATTTGCCAATCAATTTTCACCCACTTATTAGCAAATTCAAATCATCGACTGCTGGTAGTTTTCTATTCCTACCTTATCTATTAATCCTAGCTGCGTCTCTAGCCAATCTATATGCTCTTCTTCGCTTTCGAGAATTGCTTCAAATAACTCTCTGGATACGTACTCAGAAATAGATTCACAGTATTCAATTGCTTCGCGCAATAAAGGAACGGCCTCCATCTCCAGCTTGAGGTCACATCCCAACATTTCCTTGGTATTCTGACCAATATAAAGCTTACCCAGGTCCTGCAAATTCGGCAGACCTTCCAGGAAAAGTATCCGCTTGATTAACTCATCAGCATGCTTCATTTCGTCAATGGATTCGTGATACTCATGATCATTGAGTTTCTCCAACCCCCAGTCCTTATACATGCGCGCATGCAGAAAATACTGATTAATGGCGGTCAATTCGTTTCTTAGCGCTTTATTTAGATACTCAATAACTTTTTTGTCGCCTTTCATCGCAATCTCCTTACAGCTAAATAAATGAAGAACAGATTAAGTGTACTGCCGGTGCAATATAAATAGAATAGAATCCGGGTAATTTAGCAGGACGCTTATACGTTTGGTAGGACGCTTATAACTGGGAAATACTTAGGCTGCCTGGTAGGCCAATGAAAAATTATCCGCTGTGTAACGGTAATCGTTAATCAACTCCTTGGTCGCGGCACAACAACTTCCGCACTGGGATCCTACACCCAATCGTTTATTAAGATCTTTTAGGTTACGGGCGCCCTGATCCAGCTCCTGAATAATATCCTGATCAGTGATACCCTTACAAAGACAGACGTACATCTTACTTCCCTCTATTGGATGGCAACAATCAACAATAAAGCGAATGATAACGATTCTTATTTAGATTGTAAAGAGGTTATTGTACCCCTGGAAGATATATTTCCACCTCCAGTCCGGCCCCTTCCGCGTTCTTTGCCACTATGCTGCCACCATGCAGCTGGATTGCCCGTTTAGCGATTGCCAACCCCAAACCATAACCGCCGCTAGTTCGATCTCGCGCATCAGCCTCCCGATAAAAGGGCTCAAATAAGTGGCTTAGCGCGTCTTCTGATACCCCCGGCCCAAAGTCGCGAACACAAATCTTCACCACCGAATCAGCTTGCTTGGTCATACTGATTTCCACGCTAGAGTTTTCGGGCGTATAGAGAACTGCATTTCTCACTACATTTTCCAGTGCACTGTGCAATAGCTCCGGATCCGCTGCCAGCGTGCTGCAAGTGCTTTCAGTCAATCGCACCTTTTTCCCCTGTGACCCCGCCTCAAAGCCAGCATCTTCCGCTATTTGTTGAACCAGCCCTTCAATCTCTACCTCTTCCTTTACCAACTTCGAACCATTACTGCTTAATCTAACCAAGGACAAAACCTGACCAATAAGCTCGTCCAAACGGTTGGCTTCCTTTTCAATGCGATCATGCTCTTTTTTACCGGAGTCTCCCACCGATTTACGCGCCAGCTCCAAAGCCACCTGCAATCTCGCCAGAGGCGAGCGCAACTCATGGGACACATCACGCAGCATGCGCTTTTGCGCGGACATAAGTTCTTCAATATGTTCCGCCATCCGATCAAATTCACGCCCCAGCTCCCCTATCTCATCTCTCCTGAGTGCGACTTCAGGTGCCACTCTGGAACTCAGATCACCACCGGATATCTGCTGGGTCGCTCTCTGCAACTGGCGAATCGGCGATGTAATATTACGTGCCAGCCAATAACTGATTAAACCCGTCACGACCAGCGCCAAAAGGAAAATGCCCCCCCTTAAAGATTCTGGCCCCGAGTGCCAAAACCCAGGTCGACCTCCAGGCTGGGGATGCGCGGACATCCTCACATACCTATAGCGATCGCCATCGCTGGCCGTCACCATCTGTACAACACCATGCCGACGTCTCTGGTTCATTCCCGGTTTGTCTGGGACATCTTGTAGCAGTCTCACCACTGGCGGGGGAAGGGGCCGGCCCAGCACATCTTCACCCTGACTATTCACCAGGAATATAAGCCTGCTATTTAACCTGTGGTGCTGCTTCAACCATCTTCTCAGGGCTTTAGAGCCTCCTGTCTCATAAAGCGAAATTGCGGTAGACGCCTGGTGACTGTCAATCAATTGCCGCCGACTTTTGATATGGTCACGATCCATTAACAGGCCTACGGTAAAAGTCGTCATCGCCATAATCAGAATCATGGA
>CBDUGR010000374.1:0-3172 GCA_965366515.1 uncultured Gammaproteobacteria bacterium
GACGATCAGGTTGTCATTATTGTGGAGTAGCAGTTGTGTTTCGCGTTTTGTATAGGACTGCCCAGACTCGGTGGCAGCCTTGAGTTCCTCCAGAGATGAATCAGTTTCGTTAAATAATTGGTTTAGGTGATGCCCACGGGTTCTGGTGCCACTGGTCGCCAGTAACACCTCTGCGGCACTGTTCATATATTTCACCTGTAAATCCCGGTTCAGTAAAATGACCGCAGTGGTTTGGTTGTCCAGGAGTTTTTGATAAAGCGAGTTGCTCATAATTAGGGCGCTATCATATCGCTTGGCCTGCAAAGCCTCATGGTTAGATATACAGAGAAGAGGATGCAATAAACAAACCAGAATTGCACAGACAGTTAATGCCTAATCCTGGAATTTTTTGATCGCTTCGTGTCTGTGCAATCGCTCTCTAACTCGTTGAAAATAAAACAGTTCATAACCGGTTGTCGCGGATAATCCAAACAGGGAACATTTTGGCTTTAGGGCGACCGGTTTTTCTGAGCACTGAGAAAGCACTTAGAACATATTCTGACGACCCAATAATGCACCATGTTGGTGCAAACATCAAAGGTTTGGTTGCTTGACGGAGCTGCTCCAGGTGTTTTGTGCCGGTTTGGTCAGTTTCCAGTTAAATGCTGTTCTTTATGGTTTAGGGGGATTTAGACCTGTTATTCAAAATCGAAGTTTTGTGGACATGTACGCTGACGGCCGCGCTTGTGATCAGGATAGCTCCTTTTTCATCCAGCACCTGCGCCTGAAATTGGTGAGTACCTCTTGCTACATCGGATAGCCTGATTGCGAGGCTGCGAGCGGGATCTTTGAGTGGAGTTCCGTTATCGGTGAATTGTATTTTGTGTTGTTCCTGTAAGGCGGGGACCAGTTGGACTGCTATGCTGAGATCGGAAATGTTTCGCAGCGTAGTATCGTGCTCCGGCGTGGTGATCTGTAACAGCTCATACTTGAATTTGCTTTCTTTGCTGGTAGTTGTTGATGTGACGGGTTTGAGTTTTACTGGTGCTATAAGATTTGTGGCTTCGACCTCGACTTTTTTCGCATCAGGTGACGGGTGGTCTGAAAAAATGACATTGCCATCCTCATCAACTGCACGGTAAACATCAGCAACTGCGGTGGTTGATGCTAGAACCACCGATAAAATAAAAATTAGTGTATCGCGTATGGCAATCATAGCTGTCTTGTTTTTGAGTCGAATTATCGTAACCATAGTAACGCAATCCTTTTTGTGCAAGTTAAAAAAAGCCCCGCTTCCAGTGGAAGCAGGGCTTTTGACAGCAAATAGACTGATTTGATCAAATCTATTGTGATCGACTTGCAGCCTTACAGGCTGTAGTACATATCAAACTCAACCGGGTGAGTAGTCATGTTTAACTGTTCGACCTCGCCAGCTTTCAGAGCAATGAAACCGTCGATCATGTCATCAGTAAATACGCCGCCACTAGTTAGGAAGGCACGATCCTGATCCAAAGCTTCCAGTGCCTCGCTAAGTGAGGATGCAACAGTTGGAATGTCGGCAGCCTCTTCCGCGGGCAGATCGTACAGGTCTTTGTCCATAGCATCGCCAGGATGTATCTTGTTCTGAATACCGTCGAGGCCAGCCATCAACATTGCTGAAAATGCCAGGTAAGGGTTGGCTGTAGGATCAGGGAAACGTACTTCTACGCGGCGTGCTTTCGGGCTGCTCACGTGAGGGATACGAATCGAGGCCGAGCGGTTGCGTGCTGAATAAGCCAGCATTACAGGCGCTTCGAAGCCCGGAACCAGACGTTTGTATGAGTTGGTGGAGGCGTTAGTAAAGGCATTCAGTGCACGTGCGTGCTTAATGATACCGCCGATGTAGTAGAGGGCGTCGTCAGAAAGACCTGCATAGCCGTCTCCAGAAAACGTGTTTTCCCCGTCTTTGCCGATAGACTGATGCACGTGCATGCCGCTACCGTTGTCGCCTACCAGCGGTTTGGGCATAAAGGTGGCTGTCTTACCATAGGCGTGTGCAACATTCTGGACGCAGTATTTTAATATCTGAACTTCGTCAGCCTTGCGCACCAGTGTGCTGAATCGAGTGCCAATTTCACACTGTCCGGCGGTACCCACTTCGTGGTGATGTACTTCAACGTCAACGCCCATTTGTTCCATAGCGCTACACATAGCTGCACGCAAGTCGTGCAGAGAATCGACAGGAGGTACAGGAAAGTATCCGCCCTTGACGCCTGGACGGTGACCCATATTACCGCCTTCAAAATCGGCAGATGAAGACCAGGCTGCTTCTTCAGAATTTACGCTGTAGCCTGCGCCATGAATGCCAGAATGCCATTTTACATCGTCAAATACGAAAAATTCGGGTTCTGGTCCGAAGAAGGCTATGTCGCCAATGCCGGTAGATTTCAGGTACTCTTCAGCACGAATAGCAACGGAACGAGGATCACGCTCATAGCCCTGCATGGTTGTCGGCTCAATGATGTTACAACGCAGGTTGAGCGTTACTTCTTCGGTAAAAGGGTCGAGAACTGCGCTGCTATCGTCAGGCATCAGGATCATGTCAGATTCGTTAATACCTTTCCAGCCGGCTATAGATGAGCCGTCGAACATTTTACCTATCTCAAAAAATTCGCTATCGATTTCAGAGATGGGCATAGAGAGGTGCTGCTCTTTGCCGCGCGTATCAGTAAAGCGCAGATCTACCCACTTTACGTCATTTTCTTCAATCATTTTGAGTGTGTTTTCTGACATCGTTTATGTCTCCGTTAATGTAGTCATTCGATTGAGTTTATAAAATTCTTGGGTTGCGTAGCGGGTCACAGAGCCGCGACTAACCAAGGCCTAGATATCAATTGCAAATTTTTTGCAAATTATATGCCATCCTTATCCGGGTGTAACCTATTGATTTTGCGTAGCAAAAAAAGATGTATACCCTGTGTGTTTGCACCAAAAAAGACCATTTGAATTATTAGCGCACTTTTTTGGTGCATTTTATCCTACTTTAATTATTATCTTAATGAGCCGATCCTCTTGCTTGGTATCTACGATCTGATGCCCATTGATACGGCACCAGGCAGGGATATCCTGTAACGTCCCCGGATCGGTGCAGAGTACCTCCAGTAAATCACCTTTTTTGAGCTCAGAAGTTTTAGTTATCAATAATGCTATTTTC
>CBDUGR010000375.1:0-3170 GCA_965366515.1 uncultured Gammaproteobacteria bacterium
AAGCAACTCACCATGTGCGTAAACCATCTGTACCTGGCGCAACGCTTCTTGATCACCAAAAGGGGACGCTCGCAATATAATCAGCTCTGCTTCATTCTGCGCAACGATATTATTGGACGGACAGTCCCAAAGCTGTCGAGGCCTACTGGTAGCAGAAACTAATACTTCCTGCATTGGGAGCCCCGCCTCGTAAAAAAAACAGAGTTCATCAATCAACGCTGAGCCGTGACGAGCACCATAGCTACCTGCATCAGAACCTGCCACCAGTGGCACCCCTTTTTGATAGGCCATTTCGACGTGGCGAAAGTGATTGTCCAATATACGGCGCAAATTGGAAATTGTATCTGGCTCCCAGCCCGCAAGCTCAGGATGAGCCCACTGAAAATGTACCGGTGAAAAAGTAGGCACCCAGGCAATCTGCTTGTCCGCCATCCTATCCAGCAGCGCTTCGTTCATAAAGAAACCATGCTCTATGGAATTAACACCCGCACTCACCGCCATTTCCAGCCCTTCAAGCCCACTGCAGTGCGCAAATGTCTTTAAGCCTCGTTTTGCTGCTGTTTCCACTATTAACATTAGGCTTGCCATGTCAAATTGTGGCATTGTAGTTACCGCTCCGGCTTGAAAATCAATAATCCCGGTAAGCAGAATTTTTAGATCATCCGAGTCCTTTGCTGCTTCATTAACAGCAGCGACAATTTCGTCACTTCCAGATACTTCCCTAGCCATAAAGGCGCCATATTTCTTAGGTGCACGTATAGCAAGTCCAGGCGAGCGAATCACCGCCGCGCCGCCGTTCGAAACCTCATTACGGATTGCATGATTAACGCCATACTTATCCCCGGCGTCCCGGATTAGAGTGATACCCGATGTCAGGTTTGCCCCAACATTCTCTCTGGCGGTCTCAAGCATGGTTTCAAAGGGAGCCTTTAAATACTCACTGCGAGCGTTAAAGTCCAGCTCCGCTCCATCCAGAAACAGGTGGCAGTGTGCCTCGGCCAAACCCGGCATAACAAATACGGCATTAATCACCCGAGCATCAGAAAACCCTTCCGGAAGATCAGCGGCCCCACACAAACCCTGCTGGATATTTAAAATCAACCTATCCTCAACGACCAGCCTGTAAGGTCCCTGGCAGTGATAGCGATGACCGTCAAAGTAGCTATCGGCATTAATAATAAGGCGATTCATGGGGTAACCTGCTAAAGGTATAGTTTTCGCAGGTGACGGATAGCATCCATACCCTGCAACTCGATAATTTCCTTAAATATGTTGAGTACAAAATCATCATCAGGAAGCGCTTCATAAGAGTGCCAGGGTGTTGCCAGAATTGTGTCAAAACCATAAGGACGCGCCAGAGTCATAAAGGCCCGTTCAATACGTGTTTTAAGAGGCTTGCCATCAGTCGCGAGCGATGGCAACATCATACCGATATTACTGATACCACCCATCATGTGAATGCCTTGCAGCTCAGGGTCCTGTCCTACTAGCTTGATCGCATCCAGCGCCATTTTAATTAACCCTGCGCGATCAGTTGCGAGCGTAGTGATAGAAACATCGAGAATAATATCGTCGAGGGTAAGGCCGTACTCCTCTATCAGACGCCGAGACATGCGTTTCGCAACCTGCAAAACCTGCTGCGGATCTTTGTTCGCTGCCCCCTCCCCATTTTCCATGCGTTCCGACGCCATCACAACAATACGACTCGGCTTTATTCTTAATGCTTCCGCCATCTCCCAACGGGGCTCAGCAATTGAGTTAATAATCGGTTTATTGCCGCCGGCCTTGCTCTCATCATAGACATCGAGACAAACCTTTTGGACTTCAAAACCAGGAAAATCAAAAGAGAGCGGAATATCTACGACCTCTTGAATTGCAACGATCACATCACGCATAAAGGCTGGGGCTTCTAATGCTCGGGAACCAATATTAATATTAAGATAGCTGGCTCCCGCTGCCCTCTGTTTGATCGCAAGCGCCTGAATACCTTGTAGATCCGAATCATCAAACAAAGCTTTCGAGCTTTTAAATCCCGGATTAATTCGCTCGCCGATCACCACCAAATCACAGACAGCCATTTGATATCATCCTTCCTAAATGTTTTTCAAATTCTTTCCAAATAAAACCAAAAATCATGGCACCAGATTAGCTTTAGCAGCACTTGAAATCTTTGCCAAATGGGTGGAGAATAGTTTGCAATTTCGGAAATGACGGACTCAAAGACGATTTCAAATCTTGATTTCACACCTTTTGATGCACTCCTAAAATGCAACGGCATCGTCCTTGTCGAAGCATCGCTATCCAGCAACACAGAAACGGAATATGCCCAATGGCACCATGATAGAATCTGCCTGGTCAAGCGTGGCAATCTGACTCTCGATTTTATTGATGGCACTTCTGCGTTATCAAATTCAGAAATACTGCTACTACCGGCTGGCGTCAAACACCGGTGGATTTGCCACGATCAAAACTCCGCAGCACTACTCATGATCTGTTATAACAAACCGCATTTCAACAGCCCATACACACTTAAAGAATTACTACATTCGTTCGAATCAGTCTTTCCTGCGCTGACCAGTTTTTCACCGGAAAGCACGATTCGCGCACCCACAATCAGGTACTTGTTTAAGGAGTTACTCAAAGAAAAACGCGCCAAAGCAGAAGATCAAAATGCACTCACGCTCAGCCACTTCATTTCCCTCGTCACGCAATTAATCAGAGCGTATCGAGAAGTATTAAATCAGCAAAACCTGAGGCCCTGGGAGCAATGCTTCGAGAATAGTCTCAAATATCTGGAAGAAAATATTCAGGAAATATCCGGTGTGGCTGAGTTGGCAAATTTCGCTGGGCTGTCATACCGACGCTATACTGATCTATTCAAAATAAGAATGGGAACAACCGCCAATGAATATATTCGCAACAAGCGAATTGAACTCGCCAAGCAGTTGCTAATTGAAACCGGGAATATTTTGCATGCCAGTCTGGATGCCGGTTTTGGCGATCTGGCACACTTTTATCGTGTGTTTAAACAGATCACCGGAATGACGCCAAAACAATTTATCGTTCAAAATCAGGCTAGCGCTAAAAACCTGTCAAATAGTACTCTTTAGCTCCGCCTACCTTCCACTAAGACAGGGAAATTTAGTTGCCTTATAAAATTTTTCATAAAG
>CBDUGR010000376.1:0-3168 GCA_965366515.1 uncultured Gammaproteobacteria bacterium
AAGGTTTTTCGCATAAACCCAGCGTTGCCTATGAGCCGAAAAACGATGAGCCGATGAGTAACAAGCGTTTTTATGACCGTATCGCTCATTTTGTTAAAGCAGGCGACATTCTGTGCGCGGATGCGGGTTGTGCGATTAACTCGAGTCATCTGCAATTACCCGACGGAGTGACCTATGTGGCCTCCTGTTATTGGGCATCCATTGGCATGGGCTTCGGTGCCTCATTAGGGGCCTGCTTTGCTGCAAATGATAGTCAGCGTGTCATTGCCCTGGAGGGAGATGGGTCATTCCAAATGACGGCGCAGGAGCTTTCCAGTATGGCGCGCTACGGCAAAGCACCGATTATTTTTGTTGTGAATAATAAGGGTTATACTGCGGAGCGTCTTATACATGATGGCCCCTTTAACGATATTGCCGACTGGAAATATCATAAGCTGCCAGAAGCCTTTGGCGGCCAAGGCATCGATGTTTATACGGAAGGTGATTTGGAAAGTGCTTTGGCGGTTGCTGAAAACTATCAGGGTCCAGGTGCTCTGGTCATTGAAGTCCATGTGGATCCCTGGGATGCGTCAGAAGCTTTCACCTTAATGAGCGAAACTCTGCGCGGTAAATAACAATAAAACAGCGAATAGCTGAGAGGAAAAAAAATGGCAACTGTGGGTATAGAAAATAGCGTCGAACAACAACCGGAGTCGATGGGTACTGCCTGGTACATGGTAGTACTTTGTATGATCGCCTATCTATTTTCCTTTGTTGACCGGCAAATAGTGGCGTTATTGATTGAACCGATTCGAGCTGATTTGGAGATATCCGATACGCAGTTTAGTCTGATCCATGGCCTGGCATTCGCGATTTTTTATGCGGTGATGGGATTGCCCATAGCACGACTGGCAGATACCAAATCAAGACCGGTTATTATTGCAATTGGTATTGCAGTCTGGAGTGTGGCAACCGCGGTTTGCGGTACCGCCAAAAACTTCTGGCAACTCTTTGCCGCGAGAATGGGCGTGGGTGTTGGTGAGGCGGCACTCTCTCCGGCGGCTTACTCGATGATTACTGATGCGTTCCCAAAATCCAAGCTGGGCCTGGCGCTTGGCGTTTACTCGATGGGTTCCTTTCTGGGCGCTGGATTGGCTTATATAATCGGTGGTGTTGCCATTGAAATGGTGAGCAAGATTGGTATTGTTGAAGTGCCGATCATTGGCACTATCAAGCCTTGGCAAATGACGTTTTTTATTGTCGGACTGCCTGGATTGATTGTCGCGGCACTGTTTTATTTGACTGTAAAAGATCCTGAGCGTAAGGGAGTCGTTGAAGGTGATAGTGGTTATGCCATCAAGGATGTTTTCGCTTATATTGGTAAAAATAAAGGCGCTTTTTCGGCGCATTATGTGGGTTTTGGGCTGCTTGCTTTGGTGCTCTATGCGTTGATGTCATGGGCGCCGGCGTTCCTGCTGCGCAATTACGAACTCACCACTCGTGATGTGGGTATCTATCTGGGAACCCTGGTGTTGGCTTGTAATGTCAGTGGTGTGCTAAGTAGTGGCTGGCTTATCGATTTCTTTACCAAACGTGGCAGAACTGATGCGGCAATGCTGGCCGGCGTAGTCGGTGGTTTGGGTGCAATCGTCCCCGCCGCACTGTTTCCTTTTATGCCATCGCTAACCTCTACCTTAGTGGTATTAGGTATCGCACTTTATTTTGCCAGTTTCCCCATGGCCACCTCAGCCGCGGCGCTGCAACTCATGGCGCCCAACCGAATGCGGGCACAGGTGACGGCGCTGTTTTTCCTGTTTATGAACCTATTTGGTATTACCGGTGGTGCGACACTGGTAGCGTTATTTACAGATTATCTGTTTCAGGATGAAAAGGCGGTTGGTTTTTCCATGGCTATGGTTGCTTGTGGATCAGCCCTGATTGCGGTGCTGCTCATGGCGCGTGGTTTGAAGTCATTTCGGGCCACCATAGAGAAACTGCAAGAGGCGTAAATCTCTGGATTTGTTTGGCGTCAAAGCTAATTATGATCGAAAAAAATCATTAAAAACAAATGGTTAAGATATTTTGTCTGGTGTTCGAAGTTGACTTTATAGGGAATATAGGATATACCATCTGCTTAGGTCTTTAGGGGTCGTGTGAATTAGATAAGATGGAATATCCTCGTTTCTCAACTGCTAAACAAAACTCGACAGGTCGTTCACTGTTTGACTCAAATCCGTTGCAAAGCCGTATGCTTTGCAAAACGAATGATTTTGAGGAATTAAGTGCACATATAGGGAGTGTGCTGCTGCCTCATCATTGTAAAGTATTAAGCAGTTCCAAAGGGGTGCATAGGGCCGTATTTCATCATGCCCCCCTGTCCGATATTTCTGTCAATTATCTCCGTTATGGCACGGAAGCAAGTGTCAATGTTGATCAGTTGGGTTTTTTCCTCATCGAGGTGCCGCTATCGGGCGTTTCAGAAACTAGCTATGGCGACGCCAAAGTTATCACCAATACTGGTTCCGGTGTGGTGGCGGGACCTTACCAGAAATTTTCTACGCGATGGAATGCTGAGTGCTCCAAATTACTGATCAAAATTAATCGGCTGGCTTTAGAGGGTTACCTTAGCAAGATGCTTGGATGCGACCTACATCGGCCGCTGGATTTTGAAGTGGCTGTGGACCTTTATTCTCCTGCGAGCACCTCGCTTTGGCATATGGTGCAATGGTTGGTTGCCGAGTTGGAGAATGAGCAGTCCTTGCTCAACAATGCACCGTTAGGCTATGCCCAGTATGAACAAATGTTGATGTGGGTGTTGCTAAACGCGCAGCCAAACAACTACTCTCAGGAGTTGGCATCGAGAACGCCAGTGGCTGCGCCACATTACGTACATCGTGTTGAAGACTATATTAATGAGCATTGTGCGGAGCCGATCACCTTGACGCAGCTTGTTGATATGTCTGGAGTGAGTGGAAGAACGTTGCTGGAAGGGTTTAAAAAACATAAGGGTACTTCGCCAATGAAGTATCTTAAGTCCGTACGTATGGAGCGAGCGTATCTTGATTTAAAAGGTTCGGACACGGTCAGTCGAAATGTGACTGAGATTGCGCTTGCCTGGGGTTTTACCCAATTGGGCAAATTTTCTGTTGAGTATAAGCAAAAATTTGGTGAGTCTCCCTCCGATACTTT
>CBDUGR010000377.1:0-3161 GCA_965366515.1 uncultured Gammaproteobacteria bacterium
AGAATTAAAAAGCAGGTTAACTGCCGGTGATGATTTCGCACAATTAGCCAGAGAAAACTCTGAAGACTCGGGTTCAGCAGAGCAAGGTGGCGATCTTGGCTTTGCCGAGCGTGGTGCTTATGCCGAAGCGTTTGATGAGGCGCTGTTTAACCTTGAACCGGGGCAAACATCTGATGTTGTTGAGACTGAATTTGGTTTCCATATCATTAAACTGCTTGCAGTACGTAAACCTGAACCTCCAACCTATGAGGAAGTCAGTGCTAAATTGGAGCAGGATATAAAGTACCAGAAAGCCGCAGAACTTTTTGTTGCCGCATCCAGTGACCTGGAAAATGACAGTTTTACCGCTGGAGATCTTGACGAGCCAGCTGAGAAGCTGGGTCTTAAAATTCAGTTGACGGAGTTTTTTGGGCGTGAAGGTGGTGAAGGCATAGCCGCAAACCCTAAAGTGGCCAGGATCGCCTACAGTGATGGGGTGCTCACTCTAGGTAATAACAGTAATATGATTGCGCTTAGCGATGACCACGTTGTTGTGGTTCGGGTTAAAAAGCATAAACCGTCGAAAGTTCAGCCTTTGGATGAGGTTTATGCGAAGATCGAACAGCAACTAAAACAATCCAGCGCAGCGCAGCAGACTCAAAAACTCGGAGAGCAGATACTGGTGGATCTTCGTGATGGGAAGACAACCGATCAGGTGTCGGCGGAGTTCGGCTTTGAGTGGGTAATTGTCGATAAAGTTGGCCGTAACCACACTGATCTGGATGCAGAGATCAACCAGGAACTTTTCCGTCTGCCCAAGCCAGCCGTTGGTGAAAAATCTTTGGGTAGCGTCGTGAAGGACAATGGTGATTTTGTTGTCTTGACGCTGACCAAGGTATATGAGGGTGGTGTAATGGAAATTCATCCTCAAGAGATCAAAATGCTTGGTAATATACTGGCTAACCAATTTGGTAATGTAGATTTCCAAAATTATCTGCGTGATTTAAAGCAACAAGCGGAGATTGAAATTTACTAGCACCCTTCGTGCGTCTGCACTAATAGATGTTTGGCTACCTTGTGGTTAGAGGAGAAAGGTAGCCATTATGCGGCTTCAAATAGACAGCATAAATTAAATTGAATTAAACTCACTTCAAATCGAATGGCGATCTGCTCTCCAGGAAGCTTTTTACCCATTTCACGTACACCTGAGTTTGGCCTTCAGCCTTCAGCTGTTTTATTGTGCGCCAGGTTGGTCACATTCTTTAATTTTAACTATAATCTACATAAGGTTTCCAGCAACCCGACATATTCCGGGTGACGCGTGATGATAACGGCCTATTCGTTCAGTCAGATTTGCTGATTAAACGCGCAAAAAACTGATATCGCGTGATCTTTCGAACTACGACCAGGTATACGAAATGGTATTACCTCAAGAGACGCAAGAGGCTGTTTCCGGTTCATCATCGCTGCGTAGTCGTGGCCTTTCTTTAGCACAAAAACTATCCATACTCGTCATAATGCTCGTGATATTCGTTACGACACTGGTTGCCTATTTTGCAATCAGGGAATTTAGGGGCCATATCGTTGATGAAGAACTACGTTTGTTGGCCAGCAAAAGCCATGCATTAAGCCAGGAAATAGAAGGTTCATTTAAGGAGTTAAGTGGTCGAGTCTTTTATTTGGCAAATACACCTCCAATTCCGGGAATAGTCAGAGCGAGCGCTAATGCGGGTGTTGACCCATTGGACGACTCTAGCATTGAGCAATGGTACAAACGGCTCAACACCTTATCGGTAAGCATGTTACGGATCGATAAGGATATACGTTCAATTACACTTTATGCATTTGCCAACGATGGAGTGATCCTCACAAGCGTGCAGCGTGATGGAGGTGACTTCAAAATAGGTATTGGAGCTGATTCGCCTGACCAAGAAACGATAGACTATTTTCAAGGGCTGAAACAGGCTAAACAGGGTCACATACATTATTCAGAAATTCAGATTGTGCAGGAAGGCGATGCAGGCGAGGAGCTGAGCGCGCAAATCATTCGAGCCTCAATCCTGATAACGGATGCCGAGAATAACCCGTTTGCGTTATTGTCGTTTAGTCAGGATATGAGGGCAATCTTTAGACGTTCAGCTTCAAGAGTCATCAGCGGACAAGAAAATCGAGTGTATATTGCAAATCAACACGGGCAGTATCTTTATCACCCCCAGGCTTTGAATGCAGCGATTAGGCAAGACATTCCCTTGCGGATTCAGGACGAGTTTGCGGGACTGGGTGATGAGATAGAACGTCAATCGCAATCCGAATTCGTGCATTATTATGAGCATAAAGGGCGCAAGGTCGCGCTTAGCCTCAGACAGATCTCTCTGGATCGCGAAAATGAAAGTTATCTGCTCGCGGCGGTTCAACGGAGTTCGGAAAACGTTACAGCTCTGACAGAGAAAGCGGTATGGCAGGTGATTATTACGGCCGCTGTGATTATGGCTATTTCGCTTGTTGTGGGGCTTTGGTTCGCGAGGTCGCTTGTGTTACCTATAAAACGGTTATCTAAAGCGGCCAGTGAATTTACAGCCGGCACACAGTCAGCTTTATTGCCGGGCAACTTAACGAGAGAAATGGGTACGCTAGTTGGTAGTTTTAATGCAATGCTGAGCCGTATTAGTGAAAATTCCGTGCTGATGAAAGCCGAAGTGAACTTCAGGCAGCAGGCTGAAGCCAGGATGCAGAAAAACGTTTTGATGTTAGAGCAATTTCACGACATATCCGCCGATCGCGAGTTAGCTTTGGATGAGAAATTGAGGCGTTTGCTACGATTGGGGATGAGGTCGCTGGGGGTCACGCTCGCTGTCATTTTCGAGCAAAATACAACGGGTGATTATGAACGATGGTTTCATGCGGGTGATGATGAGGGAAACTATCCTTTTCTTAACAACGCATGTGAGCGGATACGCACGACTCGACGTCCTTTGATTTTCAATACAGTTGATACTCAAAATCAGACGGAAGCTAATATTGATGGTACAGGGCCAGGTTGTTTTGTTGGAGCTCCTATTTTTGTGGGCTCGAGTATGACGGGTGTTATGGCTTTCGCTGCGCTGGAAAACAAGGAAGAACAGTTTGTTGCCGATGCGACATCCTTTGTGCAGCTTGCATCGGAGTGGTTGAGTGGCGAATTG
>CBDUGR010000378.1:0-3151 GCA_965366515.1 uncultured Gammaproteobacteria bacterium
AGGGGAAAGCTCTCATTTAAATGAACTTAGAGGTTAACTACTTATGCCAGACAACCCTGCCAATTCAATTCCGATAAATGATAATGATTATCATTTGTAACATCAAGCAGTTTTTAAACTCTTTCTTTATGCCTGAGAAAATACTCTGCTGCAGTAATATTTTTGCTGCACTGCTTGATAGGGCCGATCCAGCAGCCGTTTGTTAGTGATTACCAGGTTTCATCCTCATTAATTAGATGAATAATATTTGACGGGCTACTCATCCAGAATGCTTTGGTAGATTCAGCAAGCGGCTCTATTCCGGCTCTAAGAGAACAACCCTGTCTCTGCATGTATTCGGCCGCAGCCTGCGAGTCGTCTGTGTTAATTTCCAGCCAAATTTCTGCCTGACTGAGACCATCCGCTTTATCTACCCATAATCTCATATCGCCGAATCGGAAGGTAACATTCGAACCGCTCGCGCCACCTTCCGATAGCTGCTCGAAGCCCAGCACATCTTTGTAAAACGCAACGGTTGCCGCAAACTCGTGCTCTGGAACCTTAATGGCGATATTTTTCCCGGCACTAAATGAAGGTTTCATCTCATCGCTACCCGATGTGCTTTCCACGGAATTTTTCCAGGGCTTGTTAACACTAATATTTTACTTCGAGCGAAAGCCCCAAAGTCTGCGCATCCATATCATCCGTGTTTGCGTCGGCCCACTGCAGCCTGAACGCAAACCGGTCACTAAGCGCATACCGAGCGCCAACACCATAGAGTATCCCGCCCTCGTGGTTAGAATCGGACAGACTCAATCCACCGGAGGATGGACTAAAGCCACCCGACTGTTTGCGTTCAATATCAAAATACGCATAACCAACCATCACATAGAGACTCAAGTTATCGGTCGCCGGATACTGCAATAGCGTGCTGATCGACAATCTCTTTGCATCCACCTCTTCTGTGTCATTGGGTGATACAATAAATACGACGTCGGGATTAAGGCGGTAGGTTTCCTCGACTTCACCAAAATCAGCATACCCCAACTCGAGTGCCAGGTGTTTGCTCACTTGAAACCCTAGATAAATTTCAGCAAATTGCGCGCTATCCTCCAGTTTCTGACCAGACTCAAACGCAATATTCCTTATCGTTTTACCTTCATAATCTGCCTGGCCATAGCCTACTCCCAGATACAGATTTGAATCTTCAGCCAGAACAGATTCAGAAAAAACCGCAACCAAAAACAACTGAATAATTAATCGCTTCATGCCAAGCTCCCTCTTTAACTATGAATGTCAACTCCACTTACCAGACCAAAGTAAATTTATTATCCCGACGCTTCTTCAGTTTTCCTCAATCGATTTTTCAGCGACTTTTGCTCTCAATTCGCTTGGTGAGATACCAAACCGTTCTCTAAATACTCTGCTGAAATGAGCAGAATCATTAAAACCTCGACGGAAGGATATTTCACTGACCCTCAGAGCTGCCATTGACGGATCAAGCAGATCTTCGCGTGTCGCTTTTAAACGGCGCTCGCGAATCCATTTACCAACGGTGGTGCCTGAATTTTGAAACAGACTATGCAAATAACGCGTGGAAATACCGTTTGCATCGGCGATTTTTTCGGGTGTTACAGTACAGTCACAATACTGCTCTTCCATATGGGCAAGAATCCGGCGAAACAGAGCAGATTGTTGCGATACTTGAGGATTATTGCCCTGAAGATTGGACCGAATAACAGCCGCCGCCAGCTCCAAAAAACTTTCAGCCAGGGTGTACTGCTCGGTTTCGCTGAGCTCCCCGGCACCTAATATCAAGGCCTTCAGCATATCAGTAACGATGGAAACCAGGCCACCACCTTGCAGCAATTGTGCATGAAAATCACACTCTTCCTTGCTTAGTATGCGCTCATGAAATACCCGGTGTGGAATACGCAGAATTAAACGACGCGCGTGCTCAGGGTATTCGATGGAATAGGGTAACCCCCCCGCCATCACCGCAAGATCTCCAGGCCCCTGACTGAATTCGGTATCTCCCTGGCTGACTAGCGCCGTCCCTTCCAACTGGGTGGTGAGAAAATAGTCATCGACTGAATCCTGAATAATATCTTCAGGCAAACGGTGTACTGTTAAAGCCTCAGTAACGATATCACAAACGCTAAGTTTGCCAAGCGGCAGCTGCTTATAGCTGCCACCGTCTGCGTTCGACATGTGGGGCCGAGTATCATCAGCGACGAAGGTAGCGTGATAGACCTCTGCCTGACGCTGTTGTACCGCGTTCGATTCTTTTTGAGCTATAGAAGGTTTTTTGACTGCCGCCATAAATTCCTTAACGCCAAACGGTGCGAAGAGTCCTGGCCAACTGCGCAAGGCTCTCCAGATTATGTACTGGAAGAAAATAATCTAAATATGGCAGGGCTGTTTGCATACCCCTGCAAATTGGCTGGTAATCAGCCGCTCCCAACAAAGGATTTAGCCAGAGCAATTTGTGTACCCGACTATGCAGATGTTCCATCTCCTCCCTCATCAAGTAGGCATCTCCACGATCCCAACCGTCACTCAGAATAATCACCACAGAGCGAGAGTGCAACATCTCCCGTGCAAATCTGTCATTAAATTCGCGCAAACAGCCACCGATATTGGTTCCACCGGCCCAATCATGCACCTGTTCCGAAACCTGGGCTAGCGACTCCTCAACACTTTTAGCTTGCAGCTGCTCCGATATCATTGTCATTCGGGTTGAAAACACCCCCACTTCGGTATCCGGCAGCTCCGCCCTTAACGCATAGATAAATTCGATAAAAAAACTGCTATAGCGTTCCATGGAACCGCTGACATCACAGAGCAACACCAGTTTGGTTTTCTTAATGCGACGCGACTTATAAGCCATAAATACTCCAGACTGCTCAAACATCGCATTGCGCCGCATCATCCTGCGAAAATCCAGTCGCGCCCGCTTTTTATTGGCGACATATCGACGGCTTTTATAATTGGCAATGATGGAAATAAATTCCTTGATGATCTCCCTTGCTCGCTCAACCTCTACCGCAGACATTTCACTCAAATCCTTTTGCATCAGAAACTCATCAGCACTATAGGCCAGCTCAGAAAGCGTATCGTGGGCCGCTACGTCCTCTCCCTCGTCATCATCCGCCTGCTGCTCCTGTTTTAC
>CBDUGR010000379.1:0-3111 GCA_965366515.1 uncultured Gammaproteobacteria bacterium
GTCTGGAGCTGATTCATGTTAAAGCCTGCGGTGCCATTTATAATCTATATCCATGGATTCAATAGCTCCCCAGCATCCCATAAAGCACAATATTTGGCAGCTTATCTGAAGGCTAAAGGCTGGACCGACAATTACTTGGCTCCAGTAATTGATTATCAACCCCAAAGGGCAATAGAGTCGCTTGTTAAAATCATCGAAAAGCGGCAGGATGAATTCAATATAACCTTGATAGGAAGCTCGCTTGGCGGCTACTATGCTACCTTTCTTACGGAAAAGTTGGGTATAAATTCTGTGCTCATTAATCCTGCGGTCGCCCCATATCGAATGCTGGCAAATAGTTTGGGTATGCATGAGAATTATCATACCGGAGAGCGTTATCAGATTACGCGGGCTGAAGTGGATCAATTGCAAATACTGGAAACCGGCGGCTTGATTTGCCCGGAGCGCTATCAGGTATTTCTGCAAACCGGGGACGAGACTCTGGATTACAGGGAAGCCGCGCAGAAATACGCATTGTGCCGCCAGAAGATTGAGCAGGGAGGCTCTCATGGATACGATAATTTCGATACGGTAGTGCCGGAAATTCTAGCCTTTTCCGGTATAAAAAAAACCTCATAATCTAAGTTCGGAAAGTATGACAACTGCAACCTACACAGCTGAATCGATAGAAGTTTTGAGTGGTCTTGATCCCGTCAGAAAACGACCGGGAATGTATACGGACACCTCCCGTCCAAACCATTTGGCACAGGAGGTGGTGGATAACAGTGTCGATGAGGCCATTGCCGGGTTTGCCCGACAGATTAATGTTGAATTGCATGTGGATAATTCCTTGTCGGTCGAAGATGATGGTCGCGGCATGCCCGTGGATTTGCATCCTGAAGAGGGGGTGAGCGGTGTCGAGCTGATCCTGACCCGATTGCATGCCGGCGGCAAATTTTCCAATAAAAATTACAAGTTTTCGGGTGGATTGCATGGGGTAGGCGTATCTGTGGTCAATGCGCTCTCTTTCCGTTTGGAAGTCGAAATTAAAAGAGACGGGAAGAAATACCATATCGCTTTTGCTAACGGTGAGAAAACATCGGACTTGAAGGAAATTGATTCTGTTGGGCTGCGCAATACCGGGAGTAAAGTGCATTTTTGGCCGAATGCCAGTTATTTTGACTCAGCTAAGTTTTCAATACCCAGGTTAAAACATAGTTTGCGGGCGAAAGCGGTTTTATGCCCAGGCCTAGAAGTTAGATTTATAGACCATGTCACTGGAGATCAAGAGGTTTGGTGTTATGAAGACGGGCTAAGGGATTATCTGACCGGAACCACCCGCCTATATAATACGGTTCCATCGGAACCTTTTGCCGGGTCATTGGCCGCCGAGGACGAGGCCGCTGATTGGGCGGTGCAATGGTTGCCCGAAGGGGGCGAGCTCATAACCGAGAGCTATGTTAATCTTATTCCAACCACTCAGGGCGGAACCCACGTCAACGGTTTTCGCACTGGGCTCTTGGAAGCCATGCGAGAGTTTTGTGAGTTCCGCAACCTTCTGCCGCGAGGTATTAAGCTTGCAGCAGACGATATCTGGGATCGCTGTGCTTACATTCTGTCAATTAAGATGTCTGATCCACAGTTTTCCGGGCAGACCAAAGAAAGACTATCTTCAAGGCAGTGCGCCCCTTTTGTTTCCGGCATCGTCAAAGATGCTTTCAGTTTGTGGCTTAACAGCCACACTGCAGCTGCCGAACAGCTGGCGGATATGGCAATCAATAATGCACAGCGGCGGCTGCGCGCCAGCAAGAAAGTGGTGCGGAAAAGGATAACCAGTGGACCGGCCCTGCCTGGCAAGCTGTCTGATTGCAGCAGCCAGGATATGAGTATGACAGAACTTTTTCTCGTCGAAGGTGATTCGGCTGGCGGTTCAGCGAAACAGGCCAGAGAGCGGGAATTTCAGGCTGTACTGCCGTTGCGAGGGAAGATATTAAACACCTGGGAGGTGGATTCCAGCGAGATTTTGGCGTCACAAGAAGTTCATGATATATCCGTTGCTTTGGGAGTCGATCCAGGTTCTGAAGATCTGAAAGGGTTACGCTATGGCAAAATTTGTATACTGGCGGATGCTGATTCTGACGGGCTGCATATTGCTACTTTGCTCTGCGCGCTCTTTTTGCGTCATTTTAAACCGCTGGTGGTGCAGGGGCATATTTTCGTTGCCATGCCACCGCTTTTTCGTATCGACGTGGGGAAAGAGGTTTATTACGCGTTAAGCGAGCATGAAAAACAAGGCTATCTGGACATGATTGCTGCGGAAAAGAAAAAGGGTAAAGTGAATGTGCAGCGTTTTAAAGGCCTGGGTGAGATGAACCCTATGCAACTGCGAGAAACAACCATGACCCCGGATACACGACGGCTAGTGCAACTGACCCTGGAGTCTGGTGATGGAACCTTTGAGCTGATGGATAAACTGTTAGCGAAAAAGCGTTCGCAGGATCGCAAAGCCTGGCTGGAAAGCCGTGGAAATCTGGCTGATGTGTCATAGATCAGCGCAATGTGATACGTAGCGACGGTTTTGAGGTGTCGATCAAAGAAGGCCGGTTTTCCAGATTTTAGCCGAAGCAGGCGATAGGCAGACAGTTATACTTTATTGCAGACTTCTTTGCCGGGCCGGGGTTTAAACCTGAATTAATTTAGAATTGGCCAAATCCTGATTAAGGATATTGGTCGTGACTAGGGCAATATTAGAGAGTACGGGTAACAGCTATGACGGATGTCATTGATATATCGAGCGAAGGTGTGGAGCAACTTCCTCTCAGAAAATATACAGAGGAAGCCTACCTGAATTACTCCATGTACGTAATTCTGGATAGGGCGTTGCCGCACATTGGTGACGGACTAAAACCCGTGCAGCGCAGAATCATTTATGCGATGTCCGAATTGGGGTTGAAAGCAACGGCGAAATTCAAAAAATCTGCAAGAACGGTAGGCGACGTACTCGGTAAGTTTCACCCTCATGGAGACAGTGCCTGCTATGAAGCAATGGTGCTGATGGCACAATCATTTTCCTATCGTTATCCGCTGGTAGACGGACAGGGGAACTGGGGCTCACCGGACGACCCCAAGTCG
>CBDUGR010000380.1:0-3108 GCA_965366515.1 uncultured Gammaproteobacteria bacterium
TTACGAGGTTGAGTTGGCCAATGGCGAACGTGTTTTTGCTTCAGAAGATGGCAGTCACTTCGTCGCAGGGGATCTGTTTCAGGTATTGGATGAAGGGCTGGTTAACCTCACTGAACAAAGTCGTGATGCCGGACGTGCAGAGAAAATGTCATCGATCAAAGATGAGCAGTTGATTGTATTTACGCCAAAGATTAAAAAAGCATCAATTGCTGTGTTTACCGATGTGGACTGCGGGTACTGTCGTAAACTGCATCAGGAAATGGATGGCTATCTGGCGCGTGGTATCGAGATAAAGTATCTTGCATTTCCGCGAGCTGGCATTGGCTCTAATTCCTATAAAAAGATCGTATCTGCCTGGTGCGCAGATGATCGCCAAGAAGCGATTACACGTCTTAAAAATGGAGAAGAGATAGAAGCAAAAGATTGTGAAAACCCCGTTGCGGAACATTATAGTCTGGGTAGTGAAATGGGTGTTCGCGGCACACCGGCTTTAGTGCTGGAGTCCGGTCAGTTGGTGCCAGGGTTTATTGAGCCGGATCGCCTTGCTGCGCTATTAGGCCTGTAGATGGTTTGAAATCATTACGTCAACTTTAAAGCAACCTGGGGGCGATCATCTGCGTCTCCTTTTTGGTTTTTTTCTTCGAGTTAGTGGTCGGCCCTCAAAAATTTGAGCCATTATTGGGTACTGCTCCAGACAGGCTTTCAAGCTAATTAAAAAGTAATATGGATCGCTATTATATTCGTAACTGGCTTTGTGTTTGCAGGTCAGCTCCTCTACAATAAGCGCCTTTTAACTTCTCCCAGAATATCAGCGTGAAAAAAGAATTTAGTCGTATAGATCGTCTACCCCCCTATGTGTTTAATATCGTCGGTGAACTCAGACAGCAGGCGCGTGCGCGTGGTGAAGATATCATCGATTTCAGCATGGGCAATCCAGACCAGCCGACCCCTAAGCATATTGTCGATAAGCTTGTGGAAACGGTTCGGCGTGCAGATACACACCGCTATTCGCAGTCCAAGGGTATTCCCCGATTGCGGCGGGCAATCTGTAATTGGTACAAGCAGAGGTATCAGGTTGAGTTAGACCCTGAAACCGAGGCCATTGTGACCATAGGTTCCAAAGAGGGACTGGCTCACCTCGCATTAGCCACCATGTCACCGGGTGACGCGATCTTGGTGCCCAACCCCTCTTATCCAATACATCCTTATGGTTTTGTGATCGCGGGGGCTGATATTCGGCATGTACCGTTAACTCCCGATGTTGATTTTTTTACTGAGCTAGAAAATGCGATCAAGACTTCCTGGCCCAAGCCGAAGATGTTGGTGTTAAACTTTCCTGGAAACCCAACAACGCAGTGTGTCGAACTGGAATTTTTTGAAAAAGTCGTCGAGATTGCAAGGGAACACCAGATATGGGTGATACAGGATCTGGCGTACGCGGATATAGTCTTTGATGGCTATCAGGCGCCTTCAATTTTGCAAGTTCCTGGTGCCAAAGAGATTGCAGTAGAGTTTTTCTCCTTGTCCAAGAGTTATAATATGCCGGGCTGGCGCGTAGGATTTTGCTGTGGAAACCCTACTCTTATCCAGGCTCTGGGCCGCATTAAATCTTATATGGATTATGGGACGTTTACGCCTATCCAGGTTGCGGCTATTTCGGCTTTAGAAGGGGATCAATCCTGTGTCGAACAAATTCGTTTGCAATACAAGTCCCGTCGCGATGTGCTTTGTGATGGGTTAAACAGTATTGGCTGGCAGGTTAGCAAGCCTAAAGCCACCATGTTTGTATGGGCACGTATACCCGAAGCGTACCGCGAAGCGGGTTCCCTGGAGTTCAGCAAGCGGTTATTGCAGGATGCCAAAGTAGCCGTTTCTCCCGGTGTTGGGTTTGGTGAATATGGCGACGATCATGTACGTTTTGCACTGATCGAAAATGAGCATCGTACCCGGCAGGCGCTGCGAGGTATCAAACGCATGTTTAAAAATGACGGGTTTTATGCGGGTGACCAGTAGTAAATGATAGGCATGATTTTCATGCGGAAGTGTCGATTTTTCTGAAAGAACTGGTAGCTAATAAATGAGGAAATTTCTTTGGAACCGGTAAATATTTGGATCTGCGGACTAGGTACAGTCGGAGGTAGCACCATCGACGTGCTTAATAGAAATGCAAAGGAAATTACACGACGAGCGGGAAGGGAAATAAGGGTTTCCCATATAGGTAGTCGCAGCCCAAAGACTGATTACGACCTGCAACAGGTGTGTGTGCTGGCAGACGTGTTTGATGTCGCCACAGCACCTGAGGTGGATATCGTTGTTGAATTGATCGGTGGCTGTGATGTTGCGCTCGACCTGATATTGACGGCGATCGAGCAGGGTAAACATGTTGTTACCGCAAATAAAGCCTTGATAGCAGAGCACGGGAACCAGATATTTGCGGCCGCGCAGGAAAAGGGTGTGATGGTGGCTTTTGAGGCAGCAGTTGCCGGTGGCATACCTATTATTAAGACAATACGCGAGGGCCTGACCGCTAATAAGATTGATTGGCTTGCGGGTATTATCAATGGCACAGGCAATTTTATACTGACGGAAATGCGGGAGAAAGGGCGTCCTTTCATTGATGTGCTGGCCGAGGCGCAGGAACTGGGGTATGCAGAGGCAGATCCCACCTTTGATGTGGAAGGTATCGATGCAGCCCATAAGCTGACGATTTTGGCTTCGATTGCGTTTGGGATTCCGTTGCAGTTTGAAAAGGTCTACACCGAGGGTATCAGCCATATCAGCGCGCAGGATATCCTGTTTGCAGAAGAACTGGGTTATCGCATCAAGCACTTGGGCATCGCTAAGCGGGTGCCTGGGGGAATTGAGCTAAGAGTGCATCCCACTCTAGTTCCGGAAAGACTGTTGTTGGCCAATGTTAATGGTGTGATGAATGCTATCATGGTGCATGGTGACGCAATTGGGCCGACTCTCTATTATGGCGCCGGAGCCGGTGGTGAAGCGACTGCTTCTGCAGTGGTCGCAGATATTGTCGATGTGGTTAGAACATTAACAATAGACTCAGATAACCGGGTTCCCCATTTGGCATTCAAATCTGATTGTCTCTCGGAT
>CBDUGR010000381.1:0-3108 GCA_965366515.1 uncultured Gammaproteobacteria bacterium
ATGCTTGTTATGGTTGTCTCGCTTGTGAAGTTGCATGTAAGCAGGAAAACGGTGCTGATTTTGGCGTTAAGCTGATTCAGGTTGGTGAGGACGGGCCACGCCAGATGAACGGAAAGCTTGATTTTTTGTTTGATGTCAATGCTTGCCTCCATGCGGCTTGTGAAGATACACCCTGTGTTTACGCCTGTCCCGACGATACAATATCAATTCGCGACGATGGTATTGTGGTGATGAACGAGAGAACTTGTACTGGTTGTGAGGCGTGCGTTCCTGAGTGCCCGACCGATGCCATTCGTATCAATGGCAACAGTATGATTACAGAAAAATGTAACCTCTGTTATCACCGCGTGGACGAAGGATTAATGCCTGCCTGCGCCGATAACGTCTGTTTGGCTCACTGTATCTATTTTGGTGATCCCGATGAGATCGCCGCTGAAATTGCACAAAAACGGACTTTATTGCGAGCCTGAATGTACGGATTGTCATGGTAGAATGGGAAGTTTTTAATTGGGTGCTCCGAGGGGGTTCGGTGGGTGAGTGAAGTTCGATGTTTTAGTAGAAGGGGGTCGATGAGACGGGTGGGTATCGTTTGCTTGATACCCATGTCGTTGGCAATTCAAACTAAGGTCAGTGCTTCGGATTATTTGGGCGAAATTGTGGTGGTGGAATCACAGCCGGTTGTTACGCGCATATCAAATACATTTGAACTAACTCGCGATATAGTGGAAGCACGAGGTGATCGCAGCTTGGAGCAGACGCTTGAGGTTATCCCCAGTCTTAATATACGTTATGGGGGGCAGGGCGTACCGCGTATTGATCTTAGAGGATTGCGTACCCGGCATATTAAATTTTTAGTGAATGGTGTTCCCTATAACTCGACCTTCGATGGACAGTTCGATCCGACTTTTATCGCCGCTTCTCAGGTAGACAGATTAAAAGTGGTCACCAGTGGGATTTCAGAACTCTATGGTGCTGGGGCTTTTGGAGTGATCGATGTATTAACCCGATCGCAACACGAACGTCATTTGAAGCTCAATGCTGAGATAGGCGAGGGTGAGCAAAACACCTGTCGGCACAGTTGGGTAATAACACAGAGAATCATAGTTACTATCTAAATGTTACGCATCGCAGTCGTGATTATTTTGAACTATCGGAGGATTTTGATTCGACCGCTTATGAGGATGGCGGGAAACGACTGAATAGTGATCGAGAACGTAATACCGGATTTGGCAGTTTTAGTCTGGCGGTAACGCCTGATTTAAAAATTGGCCTAAATGGATCGTTTTTGTCGGGTGATTACGGAATCCCCGCGACAACTATAAAGGATGATTTTGCCAGCAAGCCCAGCTTTAAAAGGATCGAGAATCAACAGGGGTATGCGTTACAGGGTTCGTTCAGCTATAACCCCGACAGGTCCTATTTTGTGCGTGGCTGGCTTTATCGCAATGACCTGGAGCAAGACGAAAACAGCTATGATGATGCAGGTTATGATTCCATATCGGATGAGACGATTAAGGGATCTTACCTGACCACTACAGACTCACGCATCATGGGTTTAGGGGTGCAGACGGGATATAATTTCAACGATAACAGTCGCCTGACACTAGCCTTGGAAGCACACAAAGATCAGTGGGATCAGGAAGGGCTTATTCGAGACACAGTATTGTCGTCAGCAGGTAAAGGTGGAAGTGGAGGGTCAGGTGCTGGATCCGGAGGTGGCAAAGGAAGCGGTTCAGCTAGCGGCGGAAATACAACCCGTTATGGATTGCGGGGGCTGGATGAGGAGGCGGAGATAAACGCCTATTCGTTGATGGCTGAGTTTGAAGTTGACATTACTGATAAGTTCTCTGTGGTAGCCGGGGGTGGACATCATCGGCAGTCTCCGCGAAGACTCAGTGAGGTAAGTGACGAAAGTGATGAAAGCTTTTTACTCGGTGCAGGCTATCGGCTGAACTCACAGGTTGAATTGACTGCATCGATTGCACGGAAAATCCGTCTGCCTTCGATCAGGAATCTTTACGATGCGGTGCGCGGCAATCCGGAGCTGAATTCAGAAGTGATTGAAGAATTAGCGGCTAAATTGAGTTATCAGTTTCCGGAACAGACTACAGAAATACAAATTGCTTTTTTCAGAAATGATATCAAGGATTTTATCCAAAGAGATCGGACCACGGAAATTTTTGAAAATATTGAAAAGTCCAAAATTGAAGGGCTGGAAATCAGTCTTATAACGCAGCCTTTTGAAACCTTGAATGTGCGATTTGGTTATAGTTATCAGCAAAGTGAGGATCTAACCAGAACTGGACGTGATGAGCTGACCAATACGCCTGGACAGATCGCAAATCTGGATATCAATTATCAGGTGGCGAAAACTATTTTTTTGCACTCCAATTATAGGTATGTGGGGGATCAGTATTATTATTCTAAAGATACCCCGCTGCAAAAAGCCCGCTTGAAAGATATCAGCCGTCTCGATCTGCAACTAAGCTGGCGTCCTTTGCAGAGCAGGTTTTCGGCATATATGGGCGTGAAAAATATTCTGGACAAAGATTATGCGGATGAATATGCCCTGCCGTCAGCAGGGCGTACCTTCGTGGTGGGCATCCATTGGCAACAGTAACTGGACGAAAGTAGTGCGAACGGTCTATATCGGAATTGATGATACCGATAACCTGGAAACCCGTGGTACCGGGTTTCGAGCTCGCCAGTTGATGCAGCTTCTGGAAGCTGAAAAACTGGGCAAAGGATTGGGTATAACAAGACACCAACTGCTGTTTGACAAGCGAGTACCATTCACTTCCCATAATAGTTCCGCTTGTCTGGCATTGGAGGGTGATAGTGAAATTGACGAGCTTGCAGATGCGTGCAGAGAGTTCCTTCTAAGCATAGCCGCGATCGGGTCAGACGTAGGGTTGTGTGTGGCAGATGAGGTGCAGGCGCTTAGATCGGCCAAATTTGGACAGAAGGCTAAAGTTGACCTCGTAACTCAACAGCAGGCGATAGAAGTAGCCGAACAGTCGTCTATCTTGCTAGAGGGGTTGACCGGAGATCATCAGGGTATCATTGGTGCCTTGTCTGCAGTTGGATTGCATGTCGAGGGTAATGACG
>CBDUGR010000382.1:0-3107 GCA_965366515.1 uncultured Gammaproteobacteria bacterium
AATACGCCCCTCGTTCCATTTATGGTACATCTCTATCGGGCTAAGGTATAAATCCAGGGGCATTAAACTATAAAAGAATAGGACGCCTAAATAAAATAACAGTATCACGTGCCATTTATTGTCCAACTGACGAAATAAAGCCCACCCATATACGAAACCTAAAAATTTACCTGATGTTTTTAGCCAGATGATTGCTCCCAACAGACCTCCAATCACTTCGGCAATAATGTCATTCTGAGAAACTGTACGTTGAGGAAAGTAGATTTGTGTAAATTCAATTGCAACCGATAGCAATATACAAACTAATACTGCTAACACTACTAAAATACCCCTTCGCTTGCATACCTTTGTGCTGACCTCTAATGCTGTCAGCCATAGATAAGACAGCGGGAAAAATAAAATTCCGTTCGCAACCCAATCTGCCCTGGATCTAATGTCCAGCTGGAGGTAGGGTATCCTTGAAAAGGTTTCCCACGCTTCTGCAAATCCAACATACTCAAACTCAAGCGGCACCAAACTTCCATACACCACAAATATCGTATACATCGCGGAGACAGCTAGAATAGCTAATCTAATCCGCTGTTCGATGCCTAACTTATTCAAAAATACAAACCTTAAACTTCACTTTAAATTCGTTCATAGTAACTCGTGACATTTCTATCTAATTTTCTTCATTTAATAGGATAAACCACGCTAGTAGGAAAAATAAAAAACTAATTCTTGGGCTATCAAATACGCTGTCAAATACGCTTACCACCAAAAACCCCAAGATTGACGCCAATAGAATCGGTGCATAAGGTTCGTTTCGCCAATCACTTTGCGCCAATCGATAAAGCAACCAGGCAAGAAAAGCTGATATGAGGAATAGTTCGAGTAGCCCACCTTCAAAGAAAGCGGAGACCCAAAGGTTTTTGATATGCCAGGCCAGATGATTACCGCTTGAGAAAAACCATCGCTCGAACCCGTCTGAAAAATCGGGGTTGCTAACCAACTGATTTCCGTCGGGTGAAAAAATCTCCACACTCCCTACGTCCAATGTCGATTTAAGACCTCGATTCATCAAACTGACCTCAAAAGGCCTTAATGCCCGAACTATCTTTTCACTCCGCGGTAAAGAGAACTGCCGATTAATCGTCACCCACTGATTCGCCTGATTGGCCTGAACACGAAAACCGAGCCAACTGCAACTGCCCTCCAGTGACAAAATATTTCTCTGACAAAACTCTACCAGCAATTTATCACCCTCTTTTGTGGGTGACCTCAAGGTTACACGGACTCTGTATTGTCCTGACTCCGGCACATCGATTCTCTGTCGTACAAACAGGTCCCCGCTAGCGCCACTGGCACTCAAGCGAACAAAGGATTCATCGCCCTCCTGCTTAACCCAGAACCGCCCCATTGTCGCGCCATCCAAGGTCTGGTTAAAATAGGTTTGTGGGAACGTCCCTTTTCCCTGGCCGAAAAGCACACTCGCCCATGAACCCTTCACCATACCGTATGCTTCATTCCAATGAGAAAACCGGTGCGCAAAGTCCGCACCGGTCGTCGCGAACCGCTCTGCAATGAACTTTCCACCCACAACTGGCAGGACAATAGCACCTGCCAGACCTAGCAGCAGCACGTACACCGCCAACTGCTTGTGTCGTTGCATCTGAGTTTTCAAACTCGCAATCACGAGAATGGCCGAGATAACCAGCAACGCCGCATAAGTTGATCGTGTGAAGGTCACCAAAAAACTGTAGAGTCCACCAATGAATAGCGCAACGCCCAACCAAAGCATCCACTGGGACCGGTATGTCGTAAAACAGAGCATAAAAAATGGAAATGCCAGTACAAGATAGGCATCGATGAATGCGCCACCCAGTAGCATTCCTGAGAAAAGGCCGGTCACCCGATAATTGGTGGAATAATCCAGTAATCCGGGAAAGAATAACCGCTCCCACAAGATTGCAGCTATACAGAGCATCAACCCGAGAATCATTCCCACACCGAAAAGCCGCCCGATGGGTTTGCCCTGTTGTTTTGCAAAACTGACCATGGGCAACAAAAGCAGCGCTTCAAACAAACCTTTACCGACCCGAAGACTGTTGAGCGGTGAATGATAGAATTGAAAAGCTGGAGCGTCTTCGAGCTGCAGGTACTGGAAGCCATTCCATATGCTAAACAGATAACTTGCAAATAGTCCGGTCAGCAACCAGTTGAATGTCCTGGATTGTCTTAAGAAACTAAAGTCTAATCGCCCTAGCCCCCAACCAATGGCGACAGCCGTCAGTATAAGCAGATCAAAGCTGTTAACTAAAAGCTCACCCGACCAGGGCATGAAATCCAATACCGGAAGCAGTGCAGGTAACGCCACCAGCCAAGCGGCAGAAAGCCTCAACTGAGCTAAAGCGAATAATATGATCGCCATACCTATGAGGAAAGGTTGCTGGCTTTCCATCACAGTCCAGTACAGCACAAATCCACCAACCAACAGCCCCACAACAGCACCAGGCAATCTACCGGCGCTGCAGATTGCCTTCGCCACGCGGACGCCTATACCCTGCAAACGACTGCCCTCATCCTTTTGTCAGAATACATATGCGTTGGAAGCCCTCTTTTGTTGCACATTTATTGTTATGCAGCCCGGATAGTCACCGTTTTGCAACCAGCACAGCATATATAATCCTCGGCGATTAAGGAACACCCCAATAAATTCCATCGGGACCCCTTTAAAACTCCCGTTTTTGCGCTAATATCAACCTATACTTAAAAACCGGCAATCATCATTAAATTTGTACCTATGATTTCACTTCTCCACGACAGCATTATCCGCCAGGCGACTCAAAGGCCAGATTCAACAGCTCTTTGCTATAAGGAGCAGAAGCTTAGCTATCATGAGCTGCATCAGGAAGCATCTAATTGTGCACATAAGCTGATTGAAGCCGGATTGGCCGCCAATGACAGAGTCGCGATTTATCTGCCAAAACAGCTTGAAACCGTTATCAGCATGTACGCCACCTCCATGGCCGGCGGCGTCTTCGTACCGCTCAATCCGGGTCTAAAACCCCGCCAGGTTGAACATATTCTCAAAGACAGCGGTGCCAGATTTCTGGTCAGCGCCAAAG
>CBDUGR010000383.1:0-3106 GCA_965366515.1 uncultured Gammaproteobacteria bacterium
GTGGATGATAGCCTCCATGCTTTTGCAACTATATTGATGAACACGCTCAAATTGACGAACAGCTCAATTATTTAAGACCGCTATGTCAGGCTTCTCTTTCCCAAACCAATGGAAAAACGTTATCATCTCGCGCCAGTTCGCCGGGATTAACCGAGACATCTTTTTGTGTCACAGTAGGATCAGCACCCGAATGTGGAAACCAGATTGCATCATCACCCAGCCAGCGTGTTGATAGGGCAGCCCGCCGCTTTGTTGCCGAGCTATTACCCGGTGCCCAGTGCAGCAACCAGGCGGAGAATAGTACCGCGTCGCCAGCCTTCATATCCCACCCCACAATATCGAACGCTGACCTGTCGGCTTCTATATCCGGCACTTCCTCCCCTGCGGCTTGCTTTGCCCAACTCCCTGGATGATTTTCTCTATCACCAAATACCTTCGGCATATAATACTGACCATCGCTATGCGAACTTCTGACAAACTCCATAGCACTTTGCTCAACCGTCACATCAGTCAGTGCTAACCAGACAGAGCAAATTTGTGTCCCTTTGAAAGGCCAATAGGGTACATCCTGGTGCCAGGGAGTCGGGGTGATAGTACCCGGTTCTTTAACCAGCAAGTGGTCAAAATAAAAACGTACCTGATTGCTCTGCATCGCTTGCCCGGCAAGACCGGCAACGCCGGATTCAAAGAGATAGGATTTTATCTCCTGATTACTACGCCACTGATAACGATCCGTGAACAATCTGTTCTCTTTATTGTCCGGATTGGCGTCATTGGCCCACTCACTGGGATGCGCCATTTGATGCTCAACCACCGCTAGCAATCGCTTCACCCATGACGGGTCAACTGCGTTTTCAATACGTATCACGCCATCTTTGTTATAAGTATTTATCTCCTGCTGTGATAATTCCCTCATCATCAATACCCCTTTTTTCTGTCTCGCAACCCCACCATGCCTCAGGCTTGAACTAATTGTCAGCTCTTATACATTGCGAATACTCACCTCTTTCGCAACCGCCTAGACACTTTATCATACCCAGACTATCTTTTGCTGCGCCACCGCCTTCGACTTTAGAGCAGTATACTGACCCGATATTATCTCTAAGGCATTCGCCTTTGCCGCATTTTACATTTCCGGTGCTATCTGTCTCAATGCCGCCTGCGGGAACTTCGGAACACCAGACATAGCCAACGGAGTCCTGTTTACATTTGGCTTGAACTAATGTTGGTGTGCCTAAAAGCAGCGTCAGCAAAAGCACAATATCCAACCAGGAACGATTATTTTTCATGCACACCTCCTTTGCCCATTAACAGAACAACAGTAAACCAAGAATCCGACAAATTAAAGCCTTATCCATCCGAGCAGCTATCCCCTTGAAAATAACCCTCGATCTCCATTTTTTTCTCAATATAGAGCAAAGGCTGCATCTTTTCCCGCGTCCACTGCGGAGCAACGAGCTCATCCCAGCGATTGGCCACGGCAGCCAGCCTTTGAACCGCTACTCTCGGCGACAGATGGCGCAAAAACAACACCACTTTGCGGGCGTACTCTTCCAACTCTACCGCTTCAAACTCGCCCCTGCGGTATAGGTCTGCCAAAGGAGTACCCTCAAGTACATGTAAATTATGTAATTTGACATTGTCGACGGGTAGTTCGTTTATACGTCTTGCTGTCTCAATCAAATGTCCATCTGTTTCCCCTGGCAAGCCAAAAATCAGATGTATCCCTATATCCGCCTGAGTTCGCTGATGCAGCATGTTTATCGCATTGACCGCACTTTCAACATCGTGTCCACGGCGTAAAAACCTTAGTTGTTCATCATAGAAACTCTGTACCCCTAACTCGACCATGAGATAACTCTGTTCAGCTGTATCCCTAAATAGAGGGTAGATCCTTTCCGGCAGGCAATCCGGCCTGGTCCCAACCACAATACCCTCAACATCGGGCTCAGATAGTGCTGTCGCGAACCGTTCCTGCAATGCCGATATCCGGCCCAGTGTATTGGTATATGCCTGAAAATAGACTAGAAATTTTTTTGCTCGCAAACGGCGCTTAACATGTTTGCGATTACTCGCTATCTGCTCCTGCAGAGAAAGTTCTCTTTCCCGAGGATAGGCGGCCGAACCCCATTCATCACAAAAAATACAGGCTTCCATTTTAGGGCTTTGCCGGTTGGGACAGGTCTCCGCGACACTAACGGAAATTTTACCAACTTTTTCTCCAAACCTAGACTTGAAGTATTGACTGATCGGGTAATAGCGTCGTTCGTTCCAGCTTGTCAACATATCGCTCATGTTCAAATGAATATTTACAGGAGATTAGTAAATCGTCCTGTGTCTGTTGATAATGTCCGCAATCTCTGTCTGACTTTCGTATAAAAGAGTCATTAACCAGGCTCGTTAGAACTCAATTTGACGACCAGATTCGTCCAGTCGATTAATCGTCACTCCGCGCACCCTTGCCTCTCCTGACTGTTCATGTACGGTGATCTTTATGAGAACATCTTCTCGATCGAATCTGCCATTCATAATAAATTCACCAAACGTGCCTTCACTGCCGGAAAAATATTTACCCATGATCAGGTTATTTATTTCGATGACTGAACCCAAAACACTAAATTTTTCCAGCTGCGCCAGCCCCTCCTCACTCTGCGCCTGCTCCTTAAATTCATCGCTTAAACGATCCGTAAAGTCATCCAGCTCCCAGGATTTAGACATATCTTTCACAAAAGACCTGACGAAGCTTTCGTGGTAATTCTTAAACTTTTGCGATTCCTGGGATATATAGATACCCGTGATCACAATAACGCCAAATATCAGAGTACCTGCGATCAGTAGTTTGTCTCTAGATCTCATGAAAAAATTTCCTGCCATTAATGATGTAATTCAAGACTTACATTAAGCCAATTCAAAGTGGGCACAAGTTTACATGATTGACTGGAACAAGCCTGAATTAATTCAACAGGTTCATTGATCCGAATCAAAGGAATTTAAACCTGGACAGGTGTCAGATAAAGTGGCCCATAAACTGAAAACTGTGTGGCCACTAATATTAATACCAATATCCCCACCTTTCATTGCGGTAGAACCGATAGGTTACAACACC
>CBDUGR010000384.1:0-3094 GCA_965366515.1 uncultured Gammaproteobacteria bacterium
AGCAGACGTACCTTTTTCATTTCTTAAATCCTTTGTTTTGGTATTAAGCTGCCAGTCGTATCGCTGCCTTAATTGCACCATATAATTAAGAAATTCCATATATATTCCATACTAATGACATTATAGCAATAGTATCGTTATGTGACGGCCTACCAAATAAGACAAGGGATTAGCTAAACATGATAGTCCCTTTTTTATTGCCCTGGGGCGCTGTTGAGATAATTGCAGATAACAAACTACAAAAATGAACCTTCAACAGGTCGGGTGAAATAGCACCCGAGTTTATCCAGCTAGGCTTGGCAGTTCCCAAAAATCCGGGTTGGAAGTTGAACTAAAATTGGGAGATTGATAATTGACGCAAGACCTTGTCGGCTGTGGATTCTCGCAAATACCTACGGGGCTCTAGTGTCGTTTGTTTAAATGTACCCTATTAAGTACAAATGCCCTAATTTATTACAAAAAAAATAGGTTAATTGTCACATACATAATAGGATTAATTTCCCTTATCTTAACGCTGCTTTGATTTTAGAATGGCATGACATTAGCAATGCTATTTTGTAAACGTTAAACGGAAATTTGCTAATCATTAAAGATTTATTACGAATGATAGGAATTTTTGTAATTTTGTGGTTTGGATTGGGTATTAAGCTGGCAACTGCACTGACTGCGCCCGCCACTGGGGCAACTTTGAGTCCATCATCATTTCCTAATGCAACTCAATCATCGCCCATCAACACCGCTTCATTACAGGCGCCAGGTCCGATTAATAAATTTGCTGATGCTGGAAAAAATTCGCACGTTTCAGCGCATCAAACATACGCCATGCTGCTCGGTGGCTTAGATCTGCTGGGTTTTTCTGCGCGCCACAGAACAAATGCGGTCTAACGCCTGGCACTGCTGATCGTGAATTGTCTGTGTGTATCCAATAATTGCGGAATTATCATCAGTACAGGTCACGTTAAAGTGCATGAAAGCAAGTAGATAGCTATAAAAAAAGAGAAAAAGTTTATTCAACTATGGTTGACGTATCTCTTTACTCAATAAAATAAAGATCAAAGGAGCAATAGATGATAGTCGAAGGCGCAATACAAGTTGGATCAGAGATTCTGGTCAATACCGCAACGGAAGATCTACTGGGAAATCCACAAATTACCACGCTGCCCAATGATGGTTTTGTGGCTATCTTTGGTAATAATAGTCAGGGTGTTGGGGGTGTGCGATCGGCGAGTCTAGCGCCAGGGCTGTCAAAACGCAGGTATTTGCCGCGATGGCAGTCCGGTGAAATATTTTTTCATTAGGGGAATGCTCACGCCCAGAAGTAATTATATGGTGGTTTGCTATAAATAGAGCAAAACCTATCATAATTATCCTCAGCCCATAACCACTGTGCGCCTTACTAATCTTAAAACGGTGAAACTTCAGTTTTCACTATGTCCATTGTACTTTCCTGCTTCCAGCTAGTGACACAAACCACGCCTTCTACTTCCTTTGATGCCACGCCAGACGAAGCGCTATCGGCAATTCGATCGCATAGTGGCCCGATCCTGGTCGATCTGGACGAAACCCTGTACCTGCGAAACTCGACAGAAGATTTTCTCGATACAGCGCGTCCGGCGGTCCTTGCTTATTTCTTATTACAATTACTAGAGCTGTTGGCGCCCTGGCGCTGGACTGGTGGCAATGCCACGCGTGACGCATGGCGGGTCCGGATAATTTGTTTGCTGATGCCCTGGACCTTGCTGATGTGGCGAGCGCGCGCTGGGCAGCTTGGCAGTTGCTGGGTGAATAAGGATTTACTGGAATCATTGCAAGCGGTTGATCCAAGACACCAAATAACCATTGTTACGTTAGGCTTTACGCAGATCGTCAAGCCATTGATTGCTGGTCTCAACCTGGCTAATCCGCAAATCATTGCAATGAATCCGTGGCGCTCTAGCGATCGGCGTGGCGGCAAGCTGGCTTTGGTTTCCAAAGCCATGGGCGATGATTTCGTGCAGCGTAGTTTATTGGTGACTGACTCGCTGGATGATCAGGATATTCTTGAGCGATGCGCACGACCATTGCGCGTAATTTGGCCGATGGCGCGATTTCGCGCTGCGTTTAGTGGACATTACCTGCCCGGACAGTATGTGTCCAAGGTCAAGCATCCGGGGGAGCGTTATATCTACCGCGTGATATTGCGCGAAGACTATTTGTTTTGGCTTCTAGCCAGTATTTCGCTGGCAAGCAACTGGTTGACACATATGGCGGGGCTGGGCTTGTTGTTATTCTCTTTTTGGATCCTCTACGAGTGGGGCTACGCGGATAACGATGCGATAGGCGCACACCATGAACCTGAGCCGAATTTGTCAGATGCTTATCATGACGGACAGTTCAAGTTCTCGACCCCTTTAGCCTGGGGCTGGGCGGGTGTGAGCGGCGTGTTAGGTTTGTTGGTGCTGCGTTGGCCGGCCGTACCGGTTGCTACCGACTACCTTGCATGGACAGCGGTACTACTAGCGATTTTCTGTACTTACTGGATTTACAACCGAGTTGATAAAGCCACTCGTGTCTGGCTTTATGCGATTCTACGTTTTTTACGCGTCGGCGCGTTTGCCGCGGTGGTGCCGGTATCAGTAGCGGGAGCAGCAGCCCTGGCTGCCTACACGGTATCGCGTTGGGTGCCGTATTTGCAGTATCGTACAGCCGGTGCTAGTTGGATAGAAGAGCACTTACATATCAGTTGGCTGTTGTGTTATGCGATCATGGGAATCTTGCTCGGTTACGCGGTGGGATGGCAAGCCATCGTAACTCCAGTGGCTTTCCTATTCCTGGCATGGAATGTATACAAAGCGCGCTACGAGATTGTGGACGTTGCGCGTCGTGTCAAACGCATTGATCGCTGATTTCTGATGTCATTTGCGACACTGCACTGTGAGCTGATGTGTCCCCATTTTTACTCCGCTATTGACAAGCAAAAAGAAACATCCGGAACGTTTGTCGGGTGCAACCAGAAACTGGACACACGAGCCAATAGTAAGGCTTAACCCTAGTAATGAACTATCACCCGGAGGTTGTAGAAAAAAAAGCTGCTCGGTAGTCGGAGAATAGTTTT
>CBDUGR010000385.1:0-3093 GCA_965366515.1 uncultured Gammaproteobacteria bacterium
CGATCAAAGCGCCCGCCAATACCCTTAAATCCTGTATTCTGAGTCGCTCCAGTAATAAAACAAACCACATTAGCGATTACGCCGGTCACACCACTAACCTTATCCTGACGGAACGAAACCTTAACACCGCCCCTTTCAGGTACGGCATCAGGATAAAGTGCCTGCAATGCCTTGGCTGTCATCAAAAAGGCCGAAGCCACCGTCGGACATGAATGTCCCGCAGTCTTAACAACGTCGATATAACGATACTCAAATTTCCCACCTTCGGTCGCTCCCAAAAACTTGGCGAGCGGGTCCTGAACAACGATGGTCGGTGCCTGATCAAAAAAACCGGGGTAATTCATACTTCAATATCTCTTGATAGAACATAAATGCTTCTGAATAGAACACAAATACTAACCGTTCCCATAGGAACGATAACTGTGAACTTCTTCTATTCAACCTGAACGTAATCTAGATTAACATTTCTCATCGCGACAGACATGCCTGCGGGCTCACTATTTCAGCAATACCCAACCTGAGTCAAAAAACCCTTTAATGGACAAGCTCCGAACTCAATCTCTCCCAGTTCGTCGAAACAGGAGTGCAGGATTGCGGATCACCAGATATACACCGCAAGCGGTCAAACCAATACCTATCATACCAGTCTCATTGAGTGTCTCTCCAAACAAACCCCAGGCCATCAACGCTGTCACCGGTGGTGTCAGGTAAAAGTAACTGGCCACCTTAGTCGCTTCTCCCTCCTTGATGAGTCGCATTAACAACAAAATCGCCGTCAAGGATAAACCGAAAACCAGCCACAGTACCGCAAGCACAAAGGGTAGTTGCCAATCTATCTCACGGGTTTCAAAAACCAGCGCTGCAAGTGTCATGATTAGTGCTGTAGACAGGTACTGATAAAAAGTGCCTGTTAACAACTCGACGTCCTGACAAAAGTGCTTTTGATAGAGAGTTCCGCAGGTGATACCCAACAGGGCCATCAATGAAAACAACAAGGCGTCCATCGAAAAAAAGAGGTCAGCCGCATTCGGCTTACCATAGATTAAAACCAGGAACACACCAGCTAGTCCCATTAGCAACCCAAGTATCTGGGCGACGCTAATACGCTGCCCCCAGCCAAGCCAAAGAAACAAAGCCGTAAGAATTGGCTGCAGCCCTACTAACAACGAAGCTACACCGGCTGGCATTCCAGCCTTAATCGCTGCAAACACGCCACCCAGGTAAGCCGCATGAACCATCGCCCCAACCACCATAGAGTGCTTGGCACCACGCCAGTCAGGCCATTTTGTGCGATAGTGCGCTATTAAGAGCAAAAACATCAGCAGGCTGATGTACATTCTTAGCGCTAAAATCGTAAAGGGCTCAGCATAAGGAACCGCATATTTCGAACCGATAAAACCCGTCGACCAAAGCACGACAAAGACCAATGGTGCCAGCTTCATTAAGGGTTTAGACGACATTAATCAGTCCCTAGCATTGCGTGTTGTATAAAAAGTTGTATAAAAAAGGAGGCAATGCTGCCTCCTTAAAATATGAAGAAAGGGGTGTTAACCTGATTTAAGCCGCGGATTCGGATCGAGGCCCTTCAATTATGCTTTTTTGCGAACCGCCTGAAATTTCAATTTTCCGGGGTTTCATTGCCTCTGGTATTTCACGCTCCAGATCGATGTATAACAACCCGTTTTCAAGATTGGCTCCAATCACTTTTACATGATCTGCCAACTGAAATTTACGCTCAAAGTTGCGTGCAGCGATACCTCGATGCAGATATTCGCGATTTTCTTCTGCACTCTCTTTTACACCGCTGACTTTTAACGTATTGCGCTCGGATTCTATTTGTAGTTCCGAGGAATCAAATCCGGCCACCGCCATCGAAATGCAATATTTGTCATCGCTGACGCGCTCTATGTTATAGGGTGGATAAGCTGGTTGTTCGATGCGATTGGCACTATCCAGCATAGATGCCAGATGGTCAAAACCAACAGATGAACGGAATAAGGGTGATAAGTCTAATCTTGCCATGTTCATATCCTCTAAATTTAAGCAATATGTTTTGCCCATCCGAAGATCGGGCGATTAATAAAGAAACCCCTCTTGGAGCTTCAATTTCGGGCCTCATCGAGCACCCGTAACTCATATCTATGGGCTATTAATAGAATTTCAAGGATAGATTATGCAACTTTTTTATTGTGATTTCTGACGCGCCAACGACGGTTCGACCAAAGCCAGCTATCAGGATTAGCGTTTATGTGTGATTCGACGGCTCTGGCATAAAGCTCGGTGATGGGGTATTTTTTATCATCCTTCATATAAGGAGGCTCAGCAATCAACTCATACTCTGCCTCGTAATAGCCTCGGCTTTTACGGGTCATACGCACAAAAACAACGGCCGCTTTGGCAAACTGTGCAATCTTTTCCGGTCCGATGAAAAACCGGGTTTCTCGGTTGAGAAACTGAGTGGTATGAAACCGCCCCGAGCCCTTGGGTTTTTGATCAGCCAAAACCGCATAAGCCCTCTGCTGCCGCTTGTTTTTCACCACCTCCGCCATAAAATTATCAACATCTATCAAACTGGAACCAAAGCGGGTGCGCATACCAAAAATAAACCGATCCATGGCCTTGTTGTGCAAAGGCTTATAGACGCCATCCATAGGTATTGGCAAACGTAGACCAACCGATAGCTGCAACCATTCCCAGTTACCTGAATGTGAGGACAGAAAAATAATGGACCTTCCCTGTGCAACCAACTCATCAAGCAACTCAAAATTCTTATGGACTACCCGCTGATCCAACTCGGTAGCCGAGATTTCGTTCGCTCTGATCACCTCCACCAGCACGTCCGCCAAATTGCGGTAGTAGCTTTTAGCCAGCGTCCTTAACTCTGCTTCACTGCGCTCAGGAAAAGCTGTGCGCAAGTGTTCAAAAACCACGCCACGACGATAACGCACCACGTAATAGGTTATAAAATAGATTAGCCGTGCCAGTGCGTACAGCAGACCCAACGGTAATTTTGCCAGCAATCCAAAAAGCATAAACATCCCAATCCAAAAGGGGAAAACGTAATTTTTAGCATCCGGGTATTATAATTGTGTT
>CBDUGR010000386.1:0-3088 GCA_965366515.1 uncultured Gammaproteobacteria bacterium
GCCAGGATTGATCTCTGGCACCGATTACGTCCATTTCCCATAACCCAATCCCCATAGGCACGGACTCCAGACTGGTTTTAACGGAACGGCAAACGCCCTTGATTAGAAACACTAAATTGTCCGGACCGATAATCTGTATAGCCGCTAAGCCATCTCGATCTAAGTTGCTGAGGGTTTTACCATTATGATCTACGGTAAAACGTACTCGTTTATCATCTAGCGCAATAACCCAAGCGAACGCATCTGTTGGATATTTGTCCTCGCCAACGCTGATAACAATACCTAGCGCACCAGCGCGGGCATATGAAAGCAGTTGCTTTGGCAATTCGGGTGTAATGGCATGTGGTGATGTTGTGGTAATACTGCTCATAGTGAGACTCCTCTAATTAATTAATGCTTCTTTGCCGACTACCGGCCTTAACCTGTTTACTCAGGCTGGACTTAACGCAACTTTTTCAATTGAGACAGAGTTGCACCTTTACCTGATCCCCATCCTTTAGCTGCAACACTTGCCTGATCGGCACTGCCGCCACTATTTCAAATTTATGTTCAGGGTAATTGCTCACCGCTGGAAAAATAACTACTGCCTCTACTTGCTTGTGTTCCAGCCGTTGCAGCACAACGCGAAAGCATTTAGCACTGCAAAATCCCTCCGGCGGCTCGATAATGATTCCTTCTACCTCGCGCAACCGAGCTAACACTCGCTGCCACTTTGCTCCCGCCATTTCCAGATTAAAGGTCCCTACAAAGGGCTTCATGGCGAATTTATCCAAAAACTGCTTTAGCACCCAATTCATCTGAATAAAGTTACTGCCCTCACCCAGACCGGAACAAACACGTCCGTCGAGTTCAATCATTTGATTCGGGGTTGAATTACCCTGCCCTGAATCACGTACCTCGCTAAATTGAGACATACTCACAAACTATCCGCCAAAACCGATTTGGCCTTGGCCTGTGCAGCCGCCGGAATGCTGACAGCATCAAATTGCTCACCAGGCCCGCGGGTTGCATCAAAACCAATTTTTGAACCGGTTCCGGATTCCACTGCGGACGGATCAATGACATAACCCGCCATCTTGTCCAATAAAACTGTGTCACGATCAGGCTGATAGCGCGTCGCTAACGCCCACGACACTTCACGCGGATTGCGGATATCAACCCCAGCATCAACCACCGTGACAATCTTTAGGCGTAAGTCCAAACTCAACACTAGCTGGATCAAACGCCGCACATCAGTGGGCTGACAATCCTTTACCGCTATCACAGCGGCAAATCCGCAGGTACCGGTAATCAGCTCCAAATCCACTACTCCGTGAATCTGGTTTTGCAACTGCCCTAATAACTCCGTACCCGAAGCAAGGGACAACAGGTTATCCACGTCCACCGTCCATGGACATAAAGCCGCATAGATGAAATCTTTACGATGGGTAATGGCTGTCACTTCCACCACTGGGCTGACATTGGAAAAATAGTAGCCCGTACTCTCACCAAAGGGCCCTTCCTGTTCGCGTACCCCAGGCAAGACATGCCCTTCAATAATAATTTCCGCACGCGCCAATACATCAATATCCACCGTCTCCGCTGGCGTTAGCTCCAACGGCAAACCCCTTAGGCCACCAGCAACTTCTAGCTTATCCGGCCCAGTAGAACCAACTTTCACCACCGCAGCTAGCAACGTCGCGGGATCGACCCCTAGCGCAACCGCAATTTCCAGCGCTCGACCTTCCTCCTCTGCTTGCTGGAAATATGATGACAGCGGTGGATTCGCCAGAAATATGCCAAACCGGTTCCCGCCCTTGAACATCATGCGGTGGATACCCATTGCTCTGCGCCCAGTTTCCGGATCTTTGGCCATCACCAGACCACAGGTGATAAAAGGGGCCGCATCTTTTTCATGATAAGTGAGCATTGGCAGCAATGCCGACAGATCAGTTGGTGCACGATGAATGACTTCTTTAACCGGCGCCGAATCCGCACAGATTACTGGCGCCAGAGCATGCTTTTTACAGTTTAAATAGGTTTCATTGAGCTTTTTTTCTGTTGTTCCAAGCGCACGGGCAATTCGTGCTCTACTCGACAGTAAATTACCCATCACCTTGACACCAGGGTGTCCTTTGACATTGTCAAATAGCACAACACGACCGTCTGACTGCGTCTCGTGTAGTAACGCGGCCATTTCAAATTTAGGATCAAATTCGGTGGCAATGTGGAGTATATCGCCCTCCATCGATGCTAGAAATTCACGTAGGTCTTGATATGCCATATTATTGTCCGATAAGCGGGCGCACGCGCCCGCCTTTATAGGTCTATTGAAGCTTTACTGGTAATTCGGGAAACGATCAATTTCCCCCAGTATGTTAATTGAATATTTTTTATCGCTGAGCTGACCGCGGCCAAAACGCACTTGCAAGCTATCCGCATATTGATCCAAAGAACTGGATACCTCTGCTGTAACACGCTTGTAGGTATACTTATGCATACCGTCATTCAAGGTTCTGATGGTTAATTCCAAACCTTCTCCCTCAGATAGTTCTGATAGATCGTCAACAAAAACTTCCCACTTATTCATTTGCTTATCCTCTGTTAATACTTATTTGACTGGCGCAAAGCCATAGGCTTCCCAGTTGCTAGTGACCTTATCTTGAATTTCCTGGGTGTAGACATTCTTGAACGACACCACTGTCGGCACTTCGTTGATCTTGTCCCAATCCACCGGCCAGGTGCAGTCAAAGGAAACCTTGGAGCCAATGGAATGCTTACGCTCATGCGGACTGGCGTGGGGGTAAAGTGCCGTTCCTGTCGTATTTTTATAGATATGGATGTCGCGTTCCGGGTTACAGCGGGTACAGAAGGCGTGGTACACCTCATCCCAGTTATAGATATCGATGGTCTCATCCACCACCATCACCATATGGAACCAGGGCCCCAACTTACTGCCGAATGCCAATTGCGCAATCTGCTGAGCTACACCAGCATAAGTGACCTTAACGCCCACAATCATCATGTGGTGCGTGGAGCGCGGATGCATGTATACGCCAGTAATAGGAATACCCTGACTACGCAATAGTTTGTCTAACTCCAGCCCCAG
>CBDUGR010000387.1:0-3087 GCA_965366515.1 uncultured Gammaproteobacteria bacterium
TTGCTCGATCGCACCGATATCGTTGAACTGATCGATGGTCGAATAAGCCTGCGAAAAACCGGTCGCAACTACAGCGCGATTTGCCCCTTCCATAAGGAAAAAACACCCTCCTTCAGCGTAAGTCCCGACAAGCAGTTTTACTATTGTTTCGGCTGTGGAGCGGGAGGCAATGCCATAGGCTTTGTCATGGAATTTGAGCACTTGGACTTTCGCTCGGCGGTCGAGGAACTGGCAAGAAAATCAGGCCTGGAAGTTCCCCAGGATAGTCAGCCCGCGAACTTCAACAAAAACAAAAGTCCCTGTACGAACATTTAGACAGGGCCCGTCAATATTTTCAACAACAACTCCGTGAGCACCCGCAACGACAGTCAGCCGTTGCCTATCTGAAAAAACGCGGGTTAACGGGTGAAATCGCAAAATCCTTCGGTATTGGTTTCGCGCCTCCAGGCTGGAACAATCTGCAAAAGGCGCTGGTTAATTCGGATTCGGATCAACCTCAGCTTATTGACGCCGGTTTGCTGATTGCCAAAGATGGCAGCGAGGAAGCCTACGACCGTTTTCGAGATCGTATAATATTTCCCATCCGCGACAGTCGTGGCCGCACCATCGCCTTTGGCGGGCGGGTGCTGGGTGATGAAAAACCCAAATATCTTAACTCACCAGAAACACCCGTCTTTCACAAAGGCAAAGAGCTATACGGGCTCTACGAAGCGAGACAGGCCAGCAATCGAATTACTCGCATCATCATTGTTGAAGGTTACATGGATGTCATTAGCCTGGCCCAATTCGGCATTCACAATGCCGTCGCAACCCTGGGTACGGCTACCAGCAAAGAACACCTCATAAAGCTGTTTCGCATGGTTTCCGAAGTGGTTTTCTGTTTTGATGGTGATGCCGCCGGCCGCCAGGCCGCTGAAAGAGCTCTTGAAAACGCCGTCCCCTGTATGGAAGACGGTCGACAGATTCGTTTTATGTTCCTTCCCGAAGGAGAAGACCCGGATTCTCTGGTACGCAACGAAGGCAAGCAGGGCTTTGACGAGAAGATTAACCAGGCCAAATCCCTGCCGGATTTTTTCTATGACAGGCTGCTCGAGCAAACAGATACCAATAGCCTGGATGGGAAAGCACGGCTGAGCAAGCTGGCTCTTAAAAAAATGCAGCCCCTGCCAAACGGCCTGTTACGCCAGCTAATGCTCGAACAACTGGCCTCATTAACCAGCCTTTCAGTAAGCCAGCTACAAAATTTTTCCGACACACAGGAAAACCATAAACGAGAGGGTAATACCGGCTCTTATACACAAAGCGCCGGGCAGCCCTCTGCGAGGCCCGGACACCGCAAGCCTTCGATTCGCCAGCAAAGAGTACAATCACCCGTTGAGCAGGCGATTGCACTATTACTGCACATGCCCCAATTGGTTAAATTGATAGAAGACCAGCAGTTAGGCGAACTGGATATCCCCAACGGCAGACTGCTTCTAGATCTTGTACAACTACTGAAGAGCTCACCAACACTTACCACCGGTGGAATTATCGGTCATTGGCAAGGCGTGGATGATCGAGAAGGTTACCAGGAAATTGCCCGTTTATCGGCTATAGAGCTGCCCATAAACAATGAGCAACACCTCGCTGAAAAATTAAAGGGTGTCCTTGAACTGCTTATCAAGCAAAAGCAGGAACAAAATCTCAACCACTTACTGGAAAAATCAGCCCTCAGCGAATTGTCCACCGATGAAAAGACAGAACTGGCCCAATTATTGAACCAAAATCTTAAGCAGATGCCAAAATAAAAAAATACGCGCCTTATCTCTTGAATTAAGATGTTTAACCACTATATTTAACTAGCATCCGCAGCTTAGAATCATTATAATTTCGGCCCTTTTGTGTCGAGTAACCAGCAAGGTCATTTATGGCAGATACTTCGGAACAAAGATCCCGGTTAAAAGAGCTTATCGCGCGCGGCAAAGAACAGGGCTATCTTACTTATGCGGAGGTGAATGATCACCTTCCACAAGACATTTCAGATCCAGATCAGGTCGAAGACATTATTCGCATGATTAATGATATGGGCATTACCGTTGATGAGGTGGCGCCCGATCTGGAATCTATACTCATGAAGGATGCAGCCGATGAAGACGTAGCAGAAGAGGCTGCAGCGGCACTCGCGGCCGTGGAAACCGACGTCGGCCGAACAACTGACCCAGTTCGCATGTATATGCGCGAGATGGGGACTGTTGAACTACTCACCCGTGAAGGTGAGATTGTTATTGCCCGAAGAATTGAAGAAGGTATTCGGGAAGTTATGACAGCTGTGTCGGCTTTTCCTGGATCAGTTCAAACCATCCTCGATGCCCATGAAGCCGCCACCGAAGAAGGCGGACGAATAAGCGATATCCTTAGTGGATTTATCGATGACGACGGTGACACCGTATTTCTACCCGCTGCAAATTCCCCTGACGCCGCTAAAAACGTGAAAGATGGCAGTAGTAATGACAACAAAGACAGCAAGGATAGTAAAGATGATGATGACGACGATGAAGAAGAGACAGAGCGCGGCCCTGATCCGATCGAAACCGCTCGTCGCATGGGTGAACTCAGAAAGCATCTGAAGAAAGTCGCAACTGCTAGCGAAAAGCACGGGCACAAGGGTAAGCAAACCGTTAAAGCATTGGCAGAATTGGGAGAGACATTCTCACCACTCAAGCTGACGCCACGTTTTTATGATTTTCTGGTTGGACGAATTCGTCAATTATTGACTCACATACGTGAACAGGAACGATTAATCCTGCACACCTGTACTCGAACGATCAAAGTACCCAGAAAAGTCTTTATTAAAGCATTTATGGGTAACGAAACCGATTCGGCATGGATAGATACGCTGATTGAGGGCAATCATGAATATTCCGAGGGCCTGACACAATATCGCAGCGATATTGTCAGGGCACAGAAAAAGTTAAAACATGTAGAAGATGAAATTGGCATCACCATTTCGCAGATTAAAGAAATTAACCGGCACATGTCCATTGGTGAAGCAAAAGCGAGAAGAGCCAAAAAGGAAATGGTTGAGGCTAACCTGCGTCTGGTAATTTC
>CBDUGR010000388.1:0-3086 GCA_965366515.1 uncultured Gammaproteobacteria bacterium
CAAACTCTTCCTGCGCCAGCTCATATCCCCATTCTTTAAAGGCACCTTCGGTGAACTTCATGATGTTGCCTTTATGTACCAGTGTTACACTTGGCAAATCCTGATCAATCGCATATTGAATAGTACGACGTACCAATCGCTGCGTACCCTCTTTCGATACCGGTTTGATACCAATACCGCAATTCTGCGGGAAACGAATTTTGGTGACACCAAAATCATCTTGCAGAATTTTGATCAGTTTATCTGCCTCAGGTGATCCGGCAGCCCATTCAACACCTGCATAGATATCTTCAGAGTTTTCACGGAATATCACCATATTTGTTTTGCCGGGCTCTTTCACCGGACTGGGCACACCCTCGAACCAGCGCACAGGCCGCTGGCAAACGTAGAGATCAAGCTCTTGGCGTAAAGCAACATTCAAAGAGCGAATACCACCGCCTACAGGAGTCGTCAGAGGCCCTTTAATGCCAATAACAAATTCTTTAAAAGCTTCCAGGGTTTCCTCCGGCAGCCATTGGTCGTCACCATAGACACCAACCGATTTTTCACCGGAATAAACTTCCATCCACGCAATAGAACGCTCGCCACCATAAGCTTTTTCTATAGCCGCATTAACCACATTAATCATTGGCGGAGTAACATCTATGCCAATACCATCACCCTCAATAAATGGGATAATTGGACGATTAGGGACATTGAGAGAATTATCTGAATTTACGGTAATTTTTTCACCGTCTTGTGGAACTGAAATGTGTTGATATGCCATACTTGTCTCCGTCTAAAACAACATTTACCGATACTTACTCTTAACTGACTAACTGCCGTTTTATTGTTGTTATTCAGCAATTAACTAACTTCAATAACTAAACTGCTAACGGTTCCAAACGATCACATTGAATGAACCGCCATACCCCAAAGAAGGGTGCAGATAATATAGGTTTTGGGCAAAATCATCCATCGTTATGGCAAAAATTATACTATTTAATAAGCCTTTTCGTGTCTTATCTCAATTTACCGACACATTGGATAAAACCACGCTCTCATCTTTTATTGATATTCCAGATATATACCCCGCAGGCCGATTAGACTTCGATTCAGAAGGGCTGATGATTTTAACCGATGATGGCGCCTGGCAGCATCACATCAGCCACCCTCGCCACAAGCTGAAGAAAACATATTGGGTGCAGGTAGAAGGTGAAATTACCGACGCAGCGATCAAACAACTTTGCGAAGGAGTGGAACTTAATGACGGTAAAACCAAGCCCGCATCGGCAAAACAGATACCGGAACCCGATCTGTGGCAGCGCGAACCACCAGTTAGATACAGAGCCAACATCCCCACTTCCTGGATAGAACTGTCCATCAGCGAAGGACGCAACCGTCAGGTTAGAAGAATGACCGCCGCCGTGCAGTTCCCCACCTTGCGACTGGTGCGTCAGGCTATTGGAGAATGGACACTTGATGATCTGCAGCCTGGCCAGTATAAAGCTCTAGAGGTCGAAACCAAATCCACCACAAAAAAAACAATCCACCGAAAACAGATTGGCAAGCCCCCAAAAAGAGATTATAGAAAAAAATGAATCGCACATGGCATCCTCACCTGGTCGTCGCCACCATCATCGAAAAAGATGGGAAATTTCTCATGATCGAAGAGATTTCTGACGGAAGACAGGTCATAAACCAACCTGCAGGACACGTCGAAGAACACGAATCGTTGGTTGAAGCCGCGCTGCGTGAAACACTCGAGGAAACTGGCTGGAACGTCACTTTAACTGGCATGACTGGCTTTTATCATTACCGCTCGCCGCATAACGGCATCACTTACTTCCGTTGTAACTTTTTCGGCACTCCAGTTGGACAGGCCAGCGTGCAGCTAGACGAAGGTATTGTGCGGACACACTGGATGAGTCATGAAGAGATACAAAGCGCCCAGCACCGGCTAAGAAGCCCGCTGGTGCTGCGCTGCCTGGAAGATTACCTAAAAGGACAGCGATTGCCACTGGAAAGCGTGTCTTATTTGCTCTAATTTCAAAAATCTGAAGTTGCTACGTTTTAACGGGCTATAACCCCGTTATTAAGAGAGTCTTATCTGGTGCCAGTTTTTAAACGCATCGGTGGTGCACTTACAACTTGAATCCGCTCATTGATTCCGATCGATTTTTTACTAATCCTCCTCATCACCATCCGGAACCACAATAGCAACGACTTTGACCGCCGTTTTCATCGTGCCAATAGTGGTGCTTGCCGCAATATCAGCTATCTTCACCACGGTACATGCCGACAAACCCAATACAAATAAACACAGCAATATCGATTTAGCTGGCTTGAATAAACTACGGATCAAAAAAATCGGCCTCGATTGATTCACCTAAATTCGCCTCCATACCCAAACCTATCCCATCTCCCCCAAGGAAAGTGTCATCTGACCCCACTTTTAGAGTCTGACCCCTTTGATTTTTGATTCGGTCTTCAGGTTAAACCTAAACCCAATAGCATTAATAGAAGAGTAATAATAAATACTACCGATATTGAATGATTAAACACTCTTACTTCTTTATCTAAAGAATCAAATTCAACAACTAGTTTTTCCCATCTCCTTTTCTTTAAAAAAAATAGGTTATTGATAATTATAATTGTCACTCCTAACCATGAATTTTTCACATAGCCTGGAATAGAGGAGTCCTTAAATGGGACAATCGAAGCTAAGCTAACCCCTTTAATATCAAGCAACATCAATATTATTGAAATTAAAACAATAAAGACAAAGGACATCGCAAACATAGCCCATCCCTGAGGCCAGTCTTTTGACATGTCCCATTTATACTTGTAATACACATAAAAACTGTAAAATAAATATTTGTAACCAAACTTGAACTTCATATTTTTATAATCAATTTATTGATACATATTTTCAACGTCATTTCTTAATTTTTTGTGCCGCCCCTCGTATCTATAGGGTCAGACTCGATTGATCTTAGCCTTTTCACGATATTCCGCTGATTTCCTATCGCCACCCCTCTCAAGGGGCATCGCCCGACGATTAAGCTGTTGCTCAATCTGCTCTTTGAAATGGCTGCTCCCCAACA
>CBDUGR010000389.1:0-3077 GCA_965366515.1 uncultured Gammaproteobacteria bacterium
CAGGCGTTTGATCAGGGCAGAGAGTGGGTAGAACGATATGATCCCGCTGCGTTGGCTCAGGGGCAAGCTGAGGCCGGGTCTGTAGCTCAGCAGCCACACCAGGTGCAGTTTGAACTGCCTGTGATTACAGAGGCTTGGTGCAAAAGTTGTGATATTTGCGTTAAATTCTGCCCGGAGCGTTGTTTGAGCCTCAATGAGAATCAAGTTGCCGAATTAACCAAGCCTGAATTGTGCACACTCTGTCGGATCTGCGAGCGGTTATGTCCAGATTTCGCGATTTCTCTCAACTATAAACATTAACGGTAGCGGTTTTTCCATGTCTGATTTATCCGAACCACGCCTTCTTAACCTGGAAGGCAATCATGCCTGCGCGCTCGGCGCCATTGCTGCGGGCTGTCGTTTTTACGCTGGCTACCCCATCACTCCTTCTTCCGAGATCGCCGAAAGAATGTCGAAAGAACTGCCTGGGGTAGATGGGATTTTTATCCAAATGGAGGATGAAATAGCCTCTATGGGTGCAATTCTGGGTGCTTCCATGGGCGGCATGAAAGTAATGACAGCAACCAGTGGCCCTGGCTTTTCTTTAAAGCAAGAAAATCTGGGTTATGCTGCCGGTGCTGAAATTCCCTGCGTTGTCGTGAACGTGATGCGTGGCGGACCCAGTACCGGTTTGCCAACACGACCTGCGCAAGGGGATATCATGCAGGCGCGCTGGGGCACTCACGGTGATCACCCGATTATCGTTATTACTCCGGCTTCCGTGCCTGAAATCTACGAGCAAACCATTCGCGCTTTTAATCTGGCGGAAACGCTTAGAGTCCCTGTGATTATTCTCTACGATGAAGCAATTGGGCATCTAAGAGAAACGGTGGAGATTAAGGACAGTAATAGTATTGAGATTAACAATCGAAAATGGGCCAGCGAAGTCACTGATAGCTTTCAGCCCTACGCAGCTGGAGAGGATAAAATCCCTGAAATGGTACGCCCAGGTGATGGCTTTAGAACCCACACTACCGGCCTGACCCATGCGCCAGACGGTTTTCCGACGCAGGATCCGGAATTGGTGAGTCAGTATATGGATCGATTGCTGGGCAAACTGGGCCACCACGGCGACTTGGTCGAGAGCTATGAGACCATTGAACTGGATGACGCGGAACTGCTTGTTGTTTCCTATGGCATTACTTCAAGAGCAGCACGTCGAGCGATTAAGCTGGCGCGCGCAGAGGGTATTAAAGTCGGTATGTTCCGCCCGATCACACTGTGGCCATTTCCTGCTGAGGCCTTTAAAGAAACCATAGCTCCGATTAAGAATGTGCTGGTGCCGGAAATGAATGCCGGTCAGCTGATTGAAGAGATCGAACGTTACCGCCCGGAAGGGTGCAACATAGAGGGCTTGAACCGCATTGATGGTGAAACAATTACTCCGGAACAGATCCTGGATAGAATAAGGGAGTTAGCAACAAATGAGTGAGGTTGATAGCAAGTTCAACATCCGGGATTATTTAAGGGAACATATGTTTCCGCATTTTCTGTGTCCGGGCTGTGGGCATGGTATTGCCCTGCGTGCTCTGTTGTGGGCCATTGATGAACTGGAGATTCCCAAAGATAAACTGGCATTTGTCTCAGGTATTGGCTGTTCTGGAAGACTGGGCGCTTATATTGATTCGAACACCTTTCACGTCACGCACGGGCGGCCATTAGCTTTCGCAACTGGATTGAAATTGGCACGACCAGATTTGGAAGTGATCGTGATTACCGGTGATGGTGATTGTCTGGCGATTGGTGGCAATCACCTGATTCATGCCTGTCGGCGTAACCTCAATATTACCTGTATGATGCTGAATAACGAAGTTTACGGTATGACTGGAGGGCAGGTCTCTCCGACTACCAGTAGCAACCGTTTTACAACCACTACTCCGCACGGAAATTACGAACCGGTGTTCGACGCCTGTAAATTGGCGGAAGCGGCCGGTGCCGGTATGGTGGGACGCGAAATTACTCTGCAGACACCTGCGCTGAAAAACGTGCTTAAGGAAGGCTTGTCGCATAACGGTTTCTCCTTTGTTGAAGTGATGTCCGATTGCACAGAAGTCTTTGGTCGAAAGAATGAACTGGGTGATTCGGCAGAGATGGTGCTCACGCAAAAATCATCAGTCCGGCCGGATGGCTATGACAATACTGTCGAACAACCCTTTCGCCCCAATTTTCTGAAAACCGGGGTGATGGCGCGTAATGATCGCCCCGAGTATGCAGCGGCGTATCGACAGCACATCATGTCAATGAAGGAAGGGTAGAGCCATGACTGAAGTAGAAATTCGTATCAGCGGTAGCGGCGGGCAGGGTATCCTTCTGGCCGGCCGAATTCTCGCCGAAGCCTTGACGATGGAAAAACTAAACGTAGCTCAATCGCAGAGCTATGAACCCACATCCCGCGGTGGTTTAAGCCGATCTGATTTGGTTGCCAGCGTCCAAACGGTTGATTATCCCCTGGCAAGTTCGCTCGACTATCTGGTGGTGTTACATAAAATCGCTACGGGAGCATCTGATGCTTTGTTAAAGGAAAGCAGCTTCAGCCTGATTGATACCAGCCTTGCCGATTATTATGCGGTAGGGAAGGGGAAGAGCCTGTACCTTCCCATAATTGAAACTGCCAAAAAAATGGGTAATGTCCGCTCCACCAATATGATAGCTTTAGGGGCCTTGCTGGAGCTAGGGCAAATATGCGAACAGCAAACTATCCTTGATGCAATCGCGAAAGTAGCACCTGCCAAACTGGTTGAGCCGGCAACTGAAGCGGTGAAAAAGGGCTATCTATTAGCGCAGAATGCGGAAGACTTTGAGCAAAATAGCAGACCTTTGGAGCGGGTGCCTCTGGCTTCAGTATAGCTCTCGCCAAACTTGATAAGCAGAGCTGATTCCGGCTCTGCTCTTACCCTTAAATCCATGAGCTCCTATCAGGTAGATAGCGGTTATGGAAAACCACACAGTGCCTGCGGCCAGTCTTTAGATTGTAATCGCCCGAATGATCTGGACAGGAATCCCGCGTGATTCTAGACTGGCTGGTGCCTGCGCAAGGG
>CBDUGR010000390.1:0-3045 GCA_965366515.1 uncultured Gammaproteobacteria bacterium
CCTCACGAAGTCCGATATAGCGGATGAAATACCCAAGGTGCAGAATCTTGTAACTGAAGGGTGTTGCGATATCTACGTATTGATGACAAATGCTGGCGTATCCGCTAAGCAAGAAGCTAACATCAAATCTGAGTTGACCAATGCCGGTGCAAAACATGTTTTGATATTCGGGGCCACTTGGATCGAGGATCAAATTAAAGAGAATACACGGCTTCGAATGCTCGTTCCTCGCGTATATGGTTTGGGAGATTTGAGTCAGATTATAGATGAACGAGCTTATGCACAAGCACGCGCAGTTCTCGAATCTTTGCGGGACGATTTGGCCAAGGTTGTCATTACGGACGCATATCGCAAGGCTATCAATGCCCTTGATGAACATGGTTTTGTGATGCTCATTGGTGAGCCTGCAGCAGGGAAGACTACTATTGCGTCAATGCTGGCGATGGCTGCTGCCGACAAGTGGAAGTCATCTGTACTTAAATTAGATGATCCAGGAAAGGTAGTCGAACATTGGAATGTAGATGAGCCAACACAGTTTTTCTGGATAGATGATGCTTTCGGCGTAACACAGTATGAGTCACCGTTGGTACATGGATGGAACCATTCTCTGGCTCAGATCAGGACGATGCTGCGCCGAGGGGTGAAGATTGTAATGACGTCAAGGGACTATATCTATAACCGTGCTCGTAACGATCTCAAAGAAAGCGCCTTTCCACTCTTGAGCGAAATCCAAGTTGTGATCGACGTTCATGATCTATCTAACTTCGAAAGACAACAGATTCTCTATAACCATCTAAAACTCGGTAAGCAGCCAATAGACTTTCTTTCTTCGATCAAGCCCTATCTTGAGTCTATATCCGCACATCCTCGCTTTATTCCGGAGACAGCCCGACGCATCGCGGACCCTGTATTTACAAAAGGCCTATATTTGAGCGAATACCAAATAGGGCAATTTGTAGAGAAGCGTGAGCAACTTCTGCTTGAAGTGATCCAGAGCTTGGATGCGAACAGTAAAGCAGCGCTTGGCTTGATATATATGAGGAAGGACCATCTTGAAAGTCCTATCGAACTTCATAGTTCTGAAAATCAGGCACTTGAACGGCTTGGCAGTACATTGGGTGAATGTATTACGGCCTTAGCGGCGCTTAACGGTAGCCTCGTAACACATATACTTACCGATGATCAGGCAGTGTGGCGCTTTAAGCACCCAACCATAAGCGATGCCTACGCGACTACCTTGGCCTTCAGTACTGATTTGCTTGGGATATTCTTAAGTGGTAGCTCCACAGAAAATCTAATGTCGCAGGTAATGTGCGGCAATGTTGGCCTTGAAAAGGCTGTTGTCGTTCCTAAGTCACTATTTCCGGCGATGCTCTCACGGTTACAAAATTTTTCAACAAGCGATAAGTATAAAGTTCAATGGTTATCATCATGGGGCGCCAAGCGGTCGCTCTACCAATTTCTTGCTAATCGTTGCTCGAAAGAATTCCTGATGCTGTATATTGAACATGACACGGAAATATTGAAGCTTATTTCCAAACCGGGCCTGAGTCTCAGCTTTTCTCCCGAGGTTGATCTAGTAGTACGCTTGCACAGACTTGAACTTCTCCCAGAAGAAAACCGTCGGGAATTTGTTGAAACTATCCGAGATTATGCCATTGAGGGTGACGATGTACTCGCATTGGACGATGCTGATGTGCGTAGTGTTTTTACTGATAGCGAGTTTAATAACCTTGTTGAAGCAGTGCGCACAAACCTGATTCCCAATCTGAATCATGTTCGTATAGATGTAGAATGTAATCATGACTCTTCTGAACCTCCAGATGAACATATGCAGAATCTTCTCGAAACATTCAGTACACTTAAGAAGCAGTTCGCTGAGGACAATGATGCCGTCTTAATCATAGATCGAGAAATAGATCTCGCGAATAATTGGGTTGCTGAAACAGAGCCATCAGAGCCGAAAGTAACTCCGCGAGTACTTGGAGCCGTAAATGTCTCTGAAGACAAACATGGATCAAGGAGCATTTTTGATGATATTGACGATGGTGATAGGTAAAGATAGCTCGCACTAATCAGTTATTCCTAGTGGGTGAGGCGGGACCAGCTTTGATAATTACGTTAATGCCTGCTTTTGGCCGAACTGATACACTCAGCCCCCAATTGACATACTATAAGCTCAACAAAAATCACAAGCAACAGGTTATAAAACCACGCAATTCGATTCCCAAAAAATATTAAAATTTTATTTTGACGGTACAATTGTCAGCACAAAACAATGAAAATTATAAATATTTTTGTTTTATTTCAATTAGTTGCATTGTTTTTCTAATCCGGCCCCGGGCACCATTTCAGCATCCAAAGTAGCTCAAAAACATCCTAAAAAACCTTTAAATACAATACATTATACTTACTTTTCATCCAAAGCGGTCCAATACAGGCTATTGCAATCCGGTGCTACATTTGGTGCTACATCAGTTCAATTTGGATTTTGTAGCACCACTATGGCTCTCACAGATAAGCTGGCGAATCACCTGGCGATGCTGTACCGCTGGTGTATGGAGCATAGCAACAGCGCGGCGGTTCTTCGCGAAAAACCGGCAGTGATTCTTGCCTTTATCGAGAAGAACCCACCTGACTCCAGCGCCCTGGAATGGCCTTGCAGCCAGACCCTAAACGTTAGCTCTGTGGTTTGATCAGGAACTTCTCTCCGGTCGCCTGTTTGCCGTAAACCGAGATCGCATCCAGTTGTAATGCACCGGCCAGGGATACTTCGTGAGTGTAGTGACTGGCGAACGTGGTCTTGATCTCGGCGGCTATGCGTTTGCGCATGGCGTTGTTGGTTGCCTTGCCCAGCTTTCCTAATACATTAAACAATAAAAAGCCGTTCACACCCCAGGCAAAACCAAAAGTGCGGTTCAGCGTGATCGGGCCGCGATCAAGGCCGCCATAGATATACACCTGCTTGTAGATGTCAGATCCATACACGCTGTATTCAGTCATGTTGCGAGAGACCGCGACTTCCATGCAGGTGAGAATATCACT
>CBDUGR010000391.1:0-3038 GCA_965366515.1 uncultured Gammaproteobacteria bacterium
GGGGTGACCGGAGGAAAAACGCAGATGTCAGATGATGTGGCACAATTTCTGTCCCGCTGCCGACAGTTTACAGATCTGCCCCTGGGTGTGGGTTTCGGCGTGAGTTCTAAAGAGGATATTGAGTTCATTGGTGCTCATGGTGATATTGCCATTATCGGGACCGCAGCGCTTAAAGCCTGGGAAGAGGGAGGCGCAGAGCAGCTGCGCGCATTTTTTAGTCAATTGGAAATCCAGTCAAACTAAGGTTGTTGTCAAGTTACATTCGTTAGTCGAACGATGCTCGCCACTCTTCAGAGCGGCGAGCCCTCATTTTATTTTCTCGTGAATCTTGTAATAGCAAATGATAATCATTATCATTTATTTTGTTTTTAGGGAGACCTCCTTAAATTCGCCTAAAACCAAACAGGGCTGTTTGAGTATTGATTATCGGCCCAGGCTTTTTTTATTGATGATTGGGATGTCGCGCATGTCGGCTGGCCTGTTTGCTGCGCGCCTTTTAACTGCATTTTGGGGAACCTGAAGTGGATAAATTTTTTAAAGGAAGTAAATTGGCTATCGCAATCGCTGTGGCCTCTATCGGTATGCATAGTGCGCCTGCGATGTCTGACGATGCGCAGCTTAAAAATGAACTGGCTCAGCTAAAAGCCAGGATCGAGTCGTTGGAAAAGCAATTGCAAGAGAATCACAGTATGCATAGCAGTCATCATAACGGTGAGAAGAACGCGGTGGCTTCATCCTGGACAGATCGCATCGGTTTGAGCGGTCTGGTGGAGGTAGAAGCGTCCGCGGTGGATAGCCCTGATGGCGATGAAAGCGATGTGGTCCTGGCAACGGTAGAGCTGGGTATCGATGCGCAGATTAACGAGTGGGTCAGTGCTCATGTGTTGGTGCTGTTTGAAGAGGATGAAACCGATCACCCGGAAATTGATGAAGGTATCATCAGTATTGCGAATGCAGCCGTCACGCCTTTTTACCTGAATGCGGGGCGCATGTACCTGCCCTTTGGCAATTACGAGTCAAACATGGTTTCCGATCCGCTTACGCTGGAGATCGGTGAGATCAGAGAGTCAGCAGTGCAGGTCGGTTTTGAATCAGCCGGTTTTTACGGATCGCTGTTTATCTTCAATGGTGATACTAAAGAGCGAGGGGATGATGAGATTGATCAATTCGGTTTGAATATCGGTTTCGCACAGGAATCCGAAAATGGTGATTTTAGTTACGATGCAGGGCTTTCCTACATTAATAACATCGCTGACTCCGATTCTCTGCAGGATGCGGTACTGGATGACGATAACCTGTCCGACCAAGTGGCCGGCGTGGGAGCGCACGTCATAGTCAACCTGGGTGATATTACCCTGATAGGCGAATATCTTGGTGCATCGGAGAGTTTTGAAGATGGTGATCTGGACTTTAGAGGCCGTGGTGCCGAGCCTGAAAGCTGGAATCTGGAGCTTGGTTATCACTTCGCAATGGGCGACTGGAACAGTACTTTTGCGGTAGCCTGGCAGGAGACTGACGAAGCGCTGGCGCTAGAGCTTCCAGAGCGACGTCTGGCGGCAGCCCTGTCGATAGAGATTTTCACGAATACCTCTCTGTCTCTTGAGTGGGCCAATGACGAAGATTATGATCTGTCAGACGGTGGCACCGGAGAAGAAACCGACACCTTCACTGCGCAGTTGGCGGTTGAGTTTTAAAATTCCAGCTCTTGGAAAGGCGCGATATTATACTCGCGCCGTTCTCCGGCTAGCGCCTGGGGGACAGTGATGATATCTGACTAAGGTAAATCAATCGAGTCTGGTTCTTTAGATATGGCCCTTTAGATAGAATCTTTTTTGCACACCTTTAATGCGAGGCCTTACTTGAAGAGTTTCAATGTTCTGACTACAGAAATCTCTCATGAAACTAATACATTCAGCCTGCATAAAACCGGCAAACGAGCCTTCATGGCCCGCTATGTATTGATGGGGGTAGCCGCTATAAAAGAGCGGGGCGAAGAGAATACGGAACTTGCCGGTTTTCTTGATGCAGGCCGAGCGCATGGCTGGCAGGTCCATCATGTCCTCAGCGCCGCTGCCGGGCCGAGCGGTGAAATCAGGCGTCAGGCATTTGACTGGTTGTGTGAGCCGATTCTTGCCCGCCTGAAAAACCATCAATACGACGGACTACTCCTAGGCTTGCATGGTGCGATGGGGCTCGATTTTTGTGACGATGGTGAAGGAGAGCTGCTGAGGCGTATCCGCAGTCTGGTAGGCAGCGAAATGCCGATTGCCATCACTCTGGATCCCCATGCAAATGTCAGTGAGCAGATGTGCGCGTTGGCTAACATTATTGTTTCATTCAAAACCTATCCGCACATAGACATGCGCGACATCGGCCGTCAGGCAGGGGAAATTCTCCAACGAACCATGGCAGGAGATATCGAGCCGCACACTATCCGCGTCAGTTGTCCCATGCTCGAAGAGGTCAATGGTGGCCGAACCGATATCGGCCCGATGATCGAACGTTTAGCCGCCGCACGGACTTATGAGGAGCAAGCCGATGTTTTTGCTGTAAGCATTAATGCCGGGTTTGCCAGTGCCGATGTCAAAGAGGTTGGACCAACGGTGTTGGTGACCGGTCAGGGGGATTTTGCTGCGCACACTGCCTTTGCCGAAACTATCGCGGATGATATCTGGAAGCGACGCTTTGAGGTGCTTAATGTTTATCTAAGTGCTACCGAGGCAGCGGCAATTGCTGCCACTTACGAGCCCGGCACGGGGCCACTGGTCATTGCCGACTATGCGGATAACCCTGGAGCTGGTGGCTATGGTGATTCAACGGAGCTGTTGCGTGAGTTGCTCAATGCGGGTGTGAGCAATGCCTGTTTTGCCCCTATGGTGGACGGCGACGTCGTGCAGGCACTACAGGCTGCCGTTGTTGGTGAAACTGTTCAGATTATGCTTGGCGGCAAGACCGATCCAGGCTTCGGTGGTGGCCCACTTGCCGTAGAGGCCGAGCTTGTTTCTCTTAGCGACGGCCATTTCACGGGTGATGGTCCA
>CBDUGR010000392.1:0-3037 GCA_965366515.1 uncultured Gammaproteobacteria bacterium
TCCTGTCCGGGGTATATTTTACTGGGGTCTGAAAGCATTGGTTGATTAGCTTCAAAGATGAGTTGGTATTTGCCCGCGTTGCCATAATGGGCTTTAGCTATTTTGGATAGTGTATCGCCTGACTTCACGGTATAAAAAACTGATTCTGGCTCTGGATTTTCGACTTCAAGCCGACAATCGATTCGCGCGATGCCATGTTGATTGCCCGCTGCAAGTGTCACTTTTTCACAGGTACTCTGATCCGGGACACTACCGTCCAAAATTGCCAGGTCATCCTCAACCAGAACCTGCACAGAGTCTGTATCGAGCGGCAGGGCAGCGAGCGTTTTTTGGATGTTAAGCGCACGTAATTCGTTGATCCTCTTTTGCGAAACTTCTGTTGTTAGTTTCGTGTCCTGCTCATCGTGAGTAAGGTCAAACACTTTGCTGCCAAGGGATTCCCCGGCTTCTTTTACAAAATCAAAAATACCCATATGATTGTCCTCAATTATTGGCGTCTAGTGCCGCTTGGCTTTCCAGCTATTCCTTCAGTTTTATCTGCAATTGACCTTCTTTGACGTTGATATATTCCACTCCGTCAGCGAAGGCTTTCCAAAATCCATGATCCCCGCCGAACTCTTTGACGAGATCAATATTTTTAATACCTCCAAGCCATGCGTTTGGCATAGGCACGCCCCAAAGGCTTAGTCCACGCAACACGACAATAGGCCGTGCATCCTTGTAGCCCAGTTCCAATCCTGCCGACAATTTTAATGTCTTGCCGCCAAGCACCGGGAAATCCGGATCGACAGGAATTAGCATTTTCGCGCTGGCCAGGTTATCGGAAAGATCGATAACCAGCTTTTGCGCTAAATCCGTGTTATGGGCGAGTAAGGAATTAATTTCCCGCTCCGAAAAAGAGATCTCTCGGCTGGCGTTATCTTCACTGTATTTTTCAGGCTCCAGGCTTTTTTCTGTAGGTTTTAAGGGCTGTTGTTGTGGGTATCGCTTGTTTAATTGATCAATCTTTGTATCCAGTATCTGTTGCTCTTTTGGGCTCAAATTAACCGGCGTATATTGCTTTGGAAAGAGGTAGCCCAGTAGCAACCAGACACTAATAGCGATCACGATCAGCGCAGATAACACCAGTGCTATCATTATCAGCGCTTTATTCTTGCGCGGTTTTTTCGGCTGCAGGGGCATCGTTGCTGGTTCAGGGTTCATATTATTATCTCGTTATGCGGCTTTATGACCGCCCCAGGTTCGGCTACATGCCAACCTGGGTTGCGGGGTGTTGCACTATTCCATTTCAAAACTAATTTTCAATTTTACGCGGTATTGCTTAACGCTACCGTCGACTACAGTCACTTCCTGGTCTTTGACCCAGGCGCTTCTGATATTGCGAATGGTTTCACTGGCTTTGGCTATACCTTTGCGAACCGCGTCTTCAAAGCTTTTAGTGGATGAACTTGATATTTCGGATATGCTTGTAACACTCATTTTAGGGCCCTCCTGGGCTGATGGATTGCTAGGGAACCTCTGAATAACTCCTTAATGCCTCTGCGAGACCTGAAAGTTTTAGCTGCAAGGCAGGAACTGCCGCTAATGCTTATTGCCTTAGCAAAGTTTCTAACGCCGCAGATGAAGCTTTCAGGCCTCGCCCTACGGGGCTTACAGGGCATTCGTAGCTCTGCGTTGGCTTTGTTTGCAAGGTCTAGACATTACTGCACAAAGCCGTCTTGATCTACAAACGCTCTGTACGCCAGAGGGATCAAGGAGTTATTCAGAGGTTCCCTAGATGCTTTACCGGTCTTCAGGTAAATTTTCGTTACTAAATTAACTGCCCGAATAACGGGTTAATATTTGGTGTCAGAGGGTCGCCGAAATATATTATTCCTGCGGAGATAATTAGCGTTCCTTCCCCTACGGCTTTAAGCCCTTTTTCGACGAATTTGAACACCTTTTCTATCTTTGATATTGGCGCTCCCTTTGATATCGGTTTTTCGCCCACTGTTTTCCAATCGCATTTTGCAGAATCCAGGATAAGCGGCGTCTTACTTTAAAATAATTTTTTCGCGATGCTCATTAGTCCGCCCATGCCTCCAGCACTTTCCAGTAAAGAGCCACCACTACTCGATGTGTTAACAATCTGAGGTAATACATCGGCTAACCCCTCCTGTGCCGAGGATCGGCTTACACCCAGCTCCGAAGCAAACTTGGATAACTTGTCGGCACCAAAAATCTGGCCGATTTCAGCACTTGATATTGCTTGGTTCTGCCCATCACCCAGCCAGGACAATGCAAGACTTTGCAACCCATTATTGGTCATCATGGATCCTATGAGACTAGATAGATCTATCCCGCCCCCATTGACCCCGAGCAGTCCCGATAGTGCCTTTGAAATTGAATCTTGCTGGATATCTCCACCTAATTTGTTCTGTAATAATGTTGTTGCCAGAGCAAGAAGATCCATGGTTTACCTCACAGGTTGTTATGAATGAACAGCGCTCGTTTTGAGCGCTACATAGATATTAAGTCTACTGCTGGCTAAACTCACTTTGAGTTAGCTAATGGTTGTGAGTATCTTCGCTCTGAATGGGCATGCAGTCACGTAAACAAATGTAAACTTAACGCAAAGAAGGATAACTGGACGGCCAAATTTGCCTGCGGCTCAAGTTGGCAGTTTTAATGCTGGATATTCCGCCGAATAGTCAGTTTTTTGGATGGGCCGTTATTACCTGGGTACGATAATTGTTTGCTTGGTCGACTGAATCGAATGGTCCCACTCCCGTTTTAATGGAGCGCTGCTCACCCGGTTCTAAATCTTGAGATAAGGACAAGATTGCCGAGGCGCTAACGGAGTAAGGGTCGGACATTTGATCAATTTTCACCTGCACGTTCTCGACGGTAATGCTGGAACTGTTTTTAATGGCGACCATCAAATATCCCTTATCGTTTAGATACGCTTGACTGAGGATGTATTTGTGGGGCGATTGAGGAAGTTCCAGACGGGTGATTCTTCCTAAAGCCTGCTTGCCGAGATCGCCTCCGCCCTGTG
>CBDUGR010000393.1:0-3034 GCA_965366515.1 uncultured Gammaproteobacteria bacterium
CCAATAACCATGACAAAAATTTGTCACCACCCTAGTATTTTGCATTTGGAATTCAAAGGAAAGAGTGACGTTTTTTTGGCGCCACCCATAACCAATTGTTTTTATTAGCTTTTATAGATCTATTTTAATTGGCACAGAATTCGCATCATCCCTCTTAACATCAGGAGCCCAGTGATCTCTCGTCTAACAACCGGAGCGCTCCCGAAAATAAGAATACTTGATAGATAAGGGATGAGTTATGGCAAACAGAATACAAAGCGCCAGCGTGTTCAATTTAACTAACAGACTGGAACCGGCGCGAGCCGAGCATTCAACTCAAAAAGCCAAGCTCAATCAGTTGCTGATTGATCTTTCCAGAGATTTACAGGCCTCCCTGGAGATCGAAGAAATTCTCTATCTGTTTTTGAACCGTATTCGTACGCTAGTACCTGTAGATGGAATTAACTATAGCCATCAGGAGTCCGACATTCAGTTTAGCAGCGCTGTCACAGGCAAGCACAAGGTGAGTTATCAGCTAAATACAGAAGAAGGCAGTCTTGGCCTGATTACATTTACACGCCACCGACGCTACCGGGATAATGAAATCCTGATGCTAGAAGATCTGATGAGCAGCCTCATGTACCCGCTGCGCAACTCCCTGAAATACCATAGTGCACTGAAGGCTGCTACAACAGATCCTCTGACGCTTTGCGGCAACCGACAAGCTTTGGATGCAGCACTCCACAGGGAGATAGATCTTGCGTTGCGCGACAAAACACCCTTGTCGATCATCATGTTTGATTTTGATCATTTTAAGAAAGTCAACGATGACTATGGCCATCAGTGTGGCGACGACCTGTTGAAGCAGGTCTCCATGGATCTTCTTGGGATGCTGCGCAAAACCGATTTACTGTTTCGCTATGGCGGCGAAGAATTTCTGATTTTGCTGCACAAAACGGATCTCGAGGGTGCGACCCAGGTCGCCGAGAAAGTACGCCGAGGGGTTTCCTCGAGCACTATCTCTTATAAGAATCAAACGATTTCCACAACCATCAGTTCGGGGGTCGCAACACTCAATTCACTTGACTGCGTCACCTCCCTCATAGAACGTGCTGATAAGGCCCTTTATACAGCTAAACGTAAGGGTAGAAATCAAGCCTGCTGTGCAGAATAACTATAGCACTGTTAATGGCTAACTGGATTGAGGCTACTCGGCCGAGATTTGGTCAGCCGGGATTTAGTCGATCAGGATTGGGCTCGCATAAACCAGGTAGAAGACAACTGCGAGACTAGCTCGTCACCGCGCATCACTCGGTTATCAAGCTTAATCATACCTTGCCGATCGCGACTTTTGAGTGCTCTTGCCTCGGTGATCTCAGTTTCACTGTGTAACACATCCCCTGCATAAACCGGTTTAAACCAACGAATGCTATCCCAGCCCGGCGACACTATAATTTCAGCATTTGGAAATGCATCCTTGCTCATACGCCGCCAAATCGCCGAGATTTGTGGCCCAGATGCGATAATGCCATCCCAACCCAAAGCCCTTGCTTTTGCCTCATCCAGGTGAAACGGCTCTGGATCATACAGGCGCGCAAAATCGAGCATTTCCTCAATCTTCATCACCCAGTTGCCGTACCTGAATTTTTGCCCCACCGCAAAGTCTTCCAGCCATTGGTTATTCAAAAAAGGTTCGGATGATTCACGCATAACTCGCCACTCTTCTATTTTTTTAACAAACAACCCAAAGGCACCACAATCGCACCCATTTATTGATCAGCTCTCTGGCCTATAGATACGCTCCAGCATTTCTCTGTATTTTTTAGGTATAGGCTGACTCTTCAACTTATCCGCATCAATACAGGTGGTCATTGTTCTCGCATCTACACAAATCTTTCCGTCTACGTCAAACAGATAGCGAATACCCAAAGAACTGTTACCAATATGAAAACAGGTCACTTTGATCACCGGCCGGTCACCAAACCGCAGTGGCGCCTTAAAGTCGATTTCCGTATGCACCATTGGAAACGCTACTCGGTGTTGCTGAATCAGCACGTAATAACGAACACCGATATATTCCTCCCATAGATCTTCAAATGCCTCGTGGATAAAATTATTTATCCGCGGATAATAGGCAATGCCTGCCGGATCAACATCACCAAAACGCACCAATCTGCGGGTCATAAATATGTGGCTGTTTTCACCATCGGCATTACCTGTATTTAACAAATTCTTAAGCTCGGTCATAACTAGCTAGCTGCCTCAATTGCCGCAATGGCGGCATTATAATCTGGCTCTTGAGTAATCTCTGGAACCAGCTCGGTATAAGCCACCTGCCCGGCCGAATCAACGACAACTACTGCTCTGGCACACAACCCCTGCAAGGGACCGTCGGTGAGCAGCACGCCATAGTCCTTGGCGAAGCCCCTGGTTCGCATCATGGACAGTGGTATCACATCAGATAAACCTTCCGTTGAGCAAAAACGTCCTTGAGCAAAGGGTAGATCAGTCGACACTACTAGGACCTGGGTATTATCCAGTCCAGCTACTCGCTGATTGAATTCGCGCGTTGACGCACCACATACGGGTGTATCCAGGCTCGGTACGATATTGATGAGACGTTTTCCGGTAAAATCAGCCAAATGGCGCACCCCCAGATCCTTGTCAATGAGCTCAAAATCAGGAGCGGTGCTACCTACTGCTGGTAAATCGCCATAGGTATTAATAGTATTTCCTTTTAATGTAACCTGTGCCATAACTATGTCCTCTTTGTTTATTTAATCAATGCGATAGCGCTTCAAATTTTGAAATCAGCGTCCGCTAACGCCTGGCTTTTCGTCGATTCTCGCGCTGCCTTTCCTCTTTTTGATGTTTGCTAGGCTGAGCCACTTTCACCTTAGATAAGCCCACCGACTCATAAATCACATCCACATCTTTCTGTTCCAAATACTCCCATCGCCCCAGTTTTAATCGTGACGGCATAAATACTGGACCAAATCGCACTCGTTTAAGTCTATTAACTTTAGCTCCAACTGATTCCCACAATCTGCGCACT
>CBDUGR010000394.1:0-3004 GCA_965366515.1 uncultured Gammaproteobacteria bacterium
ATTCTTGCTCAGGGGCATCCTGTGGCCTGGTTTCAGGGCAAAATGGAATTCGGGCCGAGAGCCCTTGGCGGACGCAGTATTTTGGGTTGTCCCAGCGTTAAGGGTGTCGCTGATCGGATCAATGAGCAGATTAAGTTCCGTGAGCGCTGGCGTCCTTTTTGTCCCAGTATGCTGAGTAGTGTTGCTTCACAAATGCTGCAAACAGATCACCCTTCGCCCTTTATGACCTTTACCTTCGACGTTGCGGATTCCTGGAAAGATCGTGTGCCAGAAGTTGTACATGAGGATGGTACGGCAAGAGCGCAGGTTGTGGATCCGAAGCATAGCCCAAGATACCACGCTCTGCTGTTAGAATTGGAAAAGCTGACGGGTAATGGTGTGGTGCTGAATACTTCACTGAATCGCCGCGGAGAACCCATGGTCTGTTCTCCAGCGGATGCACTCAACATGTTTTTTGGATCGGATCTTCAATACCTGATCATGCAGGATGTATTAGTGGTCAAGCACGGAGCGGATAAAATGGCTGGTCTGGAGGTGGAAGAATAATGCGTTGGAACAGTCGTCGGTGAGTATTGGGTCGGGGGCTTGAAGTCATGCTTTCAAGCCCTTTACCGCCTACCGCAGTGCTAGCCAGCAAACTACGGTAATTCCAGCCCAAGCCGCAGAAAAGCACGGGTTTCGAAAATATTGGAGACATGGTACTCGGGGTATTCATCAAGCAGGTTGTGCACGATTAATTCGGCATTGATTCGACTAGTACCAAAATTAAAGCTTTGTGCCAGCCTGAAGTCAAGCCGGTCGTGGGTTCGAATGGCATGGCCCTGCCGCCAATTTACATCGGACATGTAATACCATACAAAGCTTGCCTTCCAACTATTAGGAAATTTCTGTGATACTAGCAAGTTAGCATTGTGACTTGGTAATTCTACGTGAAGGCTTTTGTGCTCTATGAAAGGGAACACGCGTTTAAGGCGATCACCATGGTAATCTGTATAGGCGTATTGAAATGAGATCAGCGTTGTTTCACTGGGGCGCAACTGAATTTGCGTGTCGATCCCTTTCGTTGCCCACTCCATAGTATTGCCAATAACTGCAATATCGCCGGTTAAATCTGGAAATTCGTCAATATACTCCCCGGTGATTTGTTCGGCCTCACTTCTGAAAATACGCAAATCAATCGACAGTTTTCCATTTAATAGGCTGCCAAGATATCCTATTTCGTATTCTTCAACGGTTGACTCGTCGATATCCTGTCCATATATTACGTCGGCTTCAATCAGTGTGCCGTCAGCGAACCTGACCGCTTGAAATTGATTGGCTTCGAGTATTGATGGAGTGCGATTGCCGTAGGTATAGGACGCATGAAAAGTATGTCCTGGACTCATGGTATAGTTGACTGCAGCTCGAGGAGAAACCAAATCACCAACAATGCTGTTGTGCTCAACCATCGTCCCCAGGTTTGCGATCCAGTCCTCGTGCAAACTCCACTCCCAGTTGCCGAAAATTCGATATTGTAATTCGTCGATCGTGTCATCACGGCTTAGCAGAAATTCGCCTCTCATCCTGTCGTATCTTGCGCCGACGCCCCAAACTAATCGCTGATTCTTGGCCCAATTCAGCTTTTGCTGAATTTCAAAGTCATAACGCTCCGAGAGTGTGTCGTCGAGTCCGGTTGTAATATTCTCGTCCGGGTGACCGTTGAATATGAGAGGGATAAATTCCGGCGGCACTCCCAGCAAGCCAGATAATGGTCCGAGGTCTCTCATTTCACTGGTTTCTAACCGGTTATGATAAACCTGGATTTGAATCTGATTATTATTGTCCTGATTATGAATCCATCTAAGCAGTTGGAAATTGTTCTCGAATTTGCGCGTGTTATAGCCTTTCTGGTCGCCAGATTGATCTCCGTCTGGAACCTTGATGGTACTTTCGCCTACGCCAAGTTGAAATTGCAGAGTGTCCAATAAGGAGGGTGCGTAAATACCTTTCAAGATCAAGTGCAGGGCCTCGTTCGAATCCTCTATTTTGTTGAAAGGTTCGGAGCCTTCCTTGCGACTTAATTCAGGGAAGCCTTCGTTGTAGCGGTAATTAACGCTGGTTGTAAAATTTAGACCACCGATGGCACCACGGTGGCGAAGCTGCGCATTGCGGGTGTGAAGGTCACCCAATGTGGTAGAAAACGAAGTTTTATTCGTTTTAATTGGGTTAATGGTGACGATGTTAATAGCCCCTAAAAAAGCGTTTGAACCGTAGGCCGGAGCGTTTGATCCACGAACCACTTCGATATAATCAATGTCCTGTATTGAAATTCCCAGAGAGCTCCATTCTACGGCCGAAAATACGGGTTCATACACTGATCTGCCATCAATCATAACTTCGAGATCACCAGGAAATTCAATAGTTAATCCGCGATTGGTGACGCCAAATTGATTGCCCTGGGTGTAGTAGGAAAGATAGCCAGGTACCAGGCGAAACAATTGCGGGATTTCAGTGGCTCCTGATGCCTCTATGAGTTCACGGTCGATAATAGTAATTGAAGCGGGAACATCGGTGATTTTTTGATTTAGACGAGTTGCAGCTGTGACAATAGGAACTTCTGATAAAAAATCAACTTCGTCTGTAAAATCCAAATCGTTCGCGTAGGTATGAGTACCAGTCAGTGCCCAGAAAATTGGCGAGAGTAGTAAGGTGATAAATGGGGAGGGTAGAGGAGGAGTCATTACCAGCGTCCCTTTTGGCAGTAAAACATGGAAATAAGCCTTTAGTATTAATTCGCGTGGCATTATAACACCCGATTAATGCATGGCCAGTACATGAATCAAGAATCCTGAACTTTTGAGCTCTGCATAATAGCGCGTCATCTCTGGGTTCCATGATGCGCTGGGCTATGCTGAGCAAACTTTGATACGAACAATCCAGTTGCCTGGAGCGGGTGGTTTCTACCTTTAATCGAATGAAGCTAACCCGAAAGTACTAGTACATGCGGGTTATATCTTTTCGCATT
>CBDUGR010000395.1:0-3001 GCA_965366515.1 uncultured Gammaproteobacteria bacterium
CACCGCCGACGCCTAATCCGCATCCACCATCACCGACACCGCCGACGCCTAATCCACACCCCTCAACACCAACACCAACCCCAACCCCCACCCCAACCCTCCAGCGGGGGCTGTATCCTTAATGCAGTGCCTCGGGGGGTGTTAATACAAAACTGGTGATCGAGTTATGAGTAACAATTTAAAAAACAGACGTTTTATGGGGGCTTACAAATAGGGTTTCCTGAAAATGACTCCCAATAATCAAGAAAAAAGCATGCAGTCAATTTTGGAGTTGCTGGTCGGTGGGAGTGGATAATGACTTATCGGGACAAAATCTGTCTTGACATTTCAACAATTGTTGAATTAATGTGGTGTCCTTATAAGAGGACCTTACAAGAGGATGAAAAGCTGAGTGATAGAGTTGCTGTGAATAGCGAAGGAGGGTTTACATTTTGGCTTTGCTGGCAATTTAGCTTCGCAGATAACGTCTCAATAATCTGGAGGAAGTGAAGAGTGAAAGAGATAGAGTGCCCAGTCCCGTTGCTGCCGGAAATAATATGGTTACACAGCAAGTGGCTGGGACAGAAGGAGGCGGCTATATGCGCTGATCAGCGACTAAGCTGGTCAGAATTTGGGGCACGTATCAATGCAGTTGCAAATGGACTGATTGCGTTGGGCCTTAAGAAAGGAGATACCGTTGTCGTCTTAATGAGTAATGGGTTGCCAATGCTGGAAACCCTATTCGGTGTGATGGCAGCGGGAGGTGTTTCCGTTCCGTTGAATCTATCGGTACCTGACCAAGCGTTAGGTAGCATGATCGAGGATGCCTCAGCCAAATTTATTTTTGCCAGTACAGATCAGCAGCAGCGTATTCAAGACGTGAAAGGAAAATTAGCTCCGCGATTGGCTACTGTTTGCGTTGCTGCACAAAATTGTACTGATGACGCTACAGTTGAGGGCTGGATCCGTTTTGAGGAGATGGTGGCTGGCAGTTCGACAGAGTTTCCCAATGTATCCATTCTGCCGGATGACTATCTGAACGTTATCTACAGCTCCGGAACCACAGGCTTACCCAAGGGAATTGTGCATACGCATCAGGGGCGGCGTGATTGGGCCTATGACCTGGCAATTGCATTGCGCTATCATGGAGGCGCCAGGACATTACTGACTATCGGTCTGTATTCAAATATTTCCTGGGTAGCCATGTTGAGCACAGTATTAGCTGGTGGCACTCTCATTATTCATAAGCAGTTTGATCCGGAAAGGTTTCTTGAAACGGTGGAGCAGGAAGCGGTTACTCATACAGCTATGGTGCCTATTCAATTTCAGAGGGTGATCGAAGCTTATCGCAAGCGGCAGCGTAATGTTACTTCTATGCACGCGATGATGGCCTGCGGGTCTCCGCTGTTCGAACAACTCAAGCAAGAGATATTTGCGGTATTTCCCTGTGGTATTGTGGAGCTATATGGGTTAACCGAAGGGATTATTACGACGCTGGAACCTGAAGAGGCGGACGGTCGATGGGCGTCTGTGGGTAAACCGCTCATTGGCACGGATATTTGCATTGTTGGAGATGATGATAAGGTAGTGCCTGATGGAGAAAGTGGTGAAATTGTTTCGCGAGGGCGCATCAGTATGCCCGGCTATCTGAATCGACCTAGTGCGACTCAAGAGGCAATCTGGATCGATGAAAGGGGACGGCAATGGCTACGGTCAGGTGATATCGGGCGCCTTGACGAGCAGGGTTATCTTTATATTGTGGATCGAAAGAAAGATATGATTTTGTCAGGGGGTCAGAATATCTATCCGCAGGATATAGAAGCTTTATTGGTAAAACACCCGGCCGTTAGTGAGGTGGCAGTGGTTGGCGCCAAGAGTCTCCGCTGGGGAGAAACGCCAGTTGCGTTTGTGGTGCAAGAGCCTGGAAACCAGGCCGGTGGCCATGAGATAAGAGACTGGTGTAATGAGCGTGTTGGCAAACAGCAGCGAATTACTGAGTTAGTCTTTGTCAATGAGCTGCCTCGAAATCCAAATGGAAAAATTCTTAAACGCGAATTACGCTTGCTGCAGGGAGATAAAATCTATGACTGAATATCAGGATGTCTGGTATGAATCAGAGGAGGGGTTATCTCTGTACGCAAGGGATTATGGTAATGAATCGTCCCGGCTTAACCTGCTTTGCATGCACGGATTGACGCGCAACTCAGCCGATTTTGAAGCGCTCTGCGCGTATCTGCAACCTCGCTACAGGCTCATAGTAGCGGATCAGCGAGGTAGAGGGCGCTCCGACTACGATAGTAATGCGGCTAACTATCACCCAGGTACTTATATCCAGGATATGTTTCGGCTGATTGATAAGTTACAGCTGGATAAACTGATATTGATCGGTACTTCGATGGGCGGCTTGATGGCGATGCTGATGGCGGGGTTTTTGCCGGGTAAACTGAGAGGTGTGGTGTTGAATGACGTCGGCCCGGTGGTAGAGGTGGAGGGCCTCAAACGCATACAGGGCTATGTCGGACTCGGCAGGCCGGTAACCAGCTGGGCGGAGGCCGTAGCCCAGGTGCGTTCTATTAATGAGGCGGCTCTCCCTGATTATAATGAAGCGCAATGGCAGCATTTCGCGCGTAAACTCTACCGGGAGAATGGGAAGGGTGAACTGGTACTGAACTATGATCCGGCCATCGCAAAGATGATGAACCAGGATCAGGAGCAGGCGGTACCCGCGGATTTATGGTTTGCTTTTGACGCGCTCAAACCAATACCCTGTCTGGTCATCAGAGGGGCGCACTCGGATATCTTGTCAAGCAGTTGTGTTGAGGAAATGAGTAGACGTAAACCGGACCTGCAGGTCGCACAAATAAGCAATCGGGGCCATACCCCAATGTTGGATGAAGCGGAATCAATAGCCGCAATTGATCGTTTCCTGGCATCAGTTGAATAGTATACGAGCCCGTTTTTCTGGTGAGAACTAAACTTGAAGTCAGCGTTTTCTAGCCAGGGTTAAGCCATCACCAATAGG
>CBDUGR010000396.1:0-2999 GCA_965366515.1 uncultured Gammaproteobacteria bacterium
TTGGGGCTGGCCAACCTTCCGACTGACACATTTGATTTCCAGCAGGAAGGCATGACCCAGGCAAAAATAGGGATTTCCCAAATGTTCCCGCGAGGTGATAGTCGGGCAATTAAAAGAAAACAACTTGAGGTAATAGGGGATCAATACCCTTACCAGCGCCAAAACCGGGAAGCCAAGGTGGTTATGACGGTTAGTCAACTATGGCTGGATGCTTATAAAGCGCAGGAAAGTATCGCGCTTATCGAGAAAGACCGTGCCCTGTTTGAGCAGTTAGCAGATGTTGCTCAAGCCAGCTATTCGTCGGCCATTGGAAGGACACGGCAACAGGATATTGTGCGTGCTGATCTGGAACTTACACAACTGGAAGACCGGTTGACGGTGTTGCGGCAGCGGCAGGAGATGTTTCAGGAAAGGCTTTCTGAATGGTTAAGTAACTATTTTACCAGGCAGTATTTGAATGAGATTTCTACTGAAAAGTGGGCTCAGGGTTCAGGGCTACAGCTGGACGGGACGTTGCCAGACATTAGCTTGTTTAATTCCAATTTTTACCAACCATCGATTAATGTCAATCAAGAAAAATTGGCGAACGAGCTGTCCGCACATCCAGCGGTAAAGGCGTTGGATCAAAGAATTCAAGCAGCCGGTATCGGGGTCGATCTGGTGAAACAAAAATACAAACCTGAGTGGGGAGTTAATGCGAGTTATGGATATCGTGATGATGACTTGCTGGGAAGGGACCGTGCGGATCTCTTTTCATTTGGGGTTACTTTTGACGCCCCCATTTTTACTGCCAACCGGCAGGATAAGCAGTTACGCGCAGCGGTATCGCAGGCCGAGGCCATTAAAACGGAGAAATGGTTATTGCTCAGAAAGATGATCTCTTCGTTTGATGTGGCGAAAGCGCAACTGATGCGGCTCAATGACCGACAACGGCTCTATCGATCCGAATTGCTGCCCCTGATCTATATGCAGGCCGAGGCATCTCTTACCGCCTATACCAATGATGATGGTGACTTTGCTGAAGCGGTCAGAGCGCGCATTGCCGTCTTAAATGCCGAGATTGAAGCGCTGAGTATTGAGGTAGACAGGCAAAAGGTAATCACTGAATTGAATTATCTCTTTGTCAACGAACATAACGGTGTTGAAATGATGTTGAATATGAGTGCCGCCGCACCGGAAAGGATAAACAGATGAAACAGTTATTGAGTGTGATCAGGAGATGTCCACGATGAATAAATCTAACCTTTTTTCCGCAATAGTGTTGATAGTGGTGGCGGGCGGTATCGGTCATTGGATTGGAGGGAGTGGCTCGGCAGATAAAACAGGTGCTGATACAAAAGAAAAAACGCCGCTCTATTGGGTAGCGCCGATGGATCCGAATTATAAACGTGACAAGCCCGGAAAGTCTCCAATGGGTATGGAGATGATTCCCGTGTATGAGGAGCAGGGCTCAGGCGTAGATGCTGGGCCAGGAACCATTAAAATTTCTCCAGAAGTGGTGAATAATTTGGGCGTGCGCACCGTCGTAGCCGAGCGTAATGTGCTCAACTCAGCAATAAAGACGGTCGGATACGTAGCGTACGATGAGGATCAGTTGATTCATATCCACCCAAGAGTAGAGGGGTGGATTGAAAAACTGTATGTGACAGCAGCGGGAGACCCGGTTAAGCAAGGGCAGCCCCTTTATGAAATATATTCCCCTGAGTTAGTGAATGCACAGGAAGAACTGGTGTTGGCACTTGATCGAAAACACCAACGCTTAATAAAAGCAGCCGAAGACCGGCTAAGTGCTCTACAGCTACCCCAAGAGACGATTAACAAGTTAAGAAAAACTAAAAAAGTGAAACAAACCGTTACATTTTTTTCACCGCAAGGTGGCGTAGTGGACAACCTGAATATCCGTGAGGGATTCTATGTGAAACCGGGTACCACGCTCATGTCGATAGGTACGCTTGACCAGGTTTGGGTGGAAGCTGAAGTGTTCGAGCGTCAAGCATCCGAAGTTATGGTGGGCTTGGCTGTCACCATGTCGCTCGACTATTTGCCGGGAACGGAATGGCTTGGGAAAGTCGACTATATCTATCCAACTCTGGATAGTAAAACTCGAACGCTGAAAGTCAGATTACGTTTTGATAATGAAAATCAGGTGTTAAAACCCAATATGTTTGCGCAGGTTGTCATTCATACCAAAAATTCAGATGAAGTGTTGCTGGTGCCTAGAGAGGCCGTTATTCGCACCGGGGGTGTCAATCGAGTGGTGCTGGCGCTTGGCGATGGCCGTTTTAAGTCGATAAACGTTAAGGTAGGTCGATTTGGCGTTTCATCAGCTGAAATATTGGCTGGTTTAAAGGAAGGCGATCGAATCGTGAGTTCGGCGCAGTTTTTAATTGATTCTGAATCGAGTAAAACCTCTGATTTTAAACGGATGAATCACGATAACGGCGATGAGGCTATGGCATCAAGCGTTTGGGTTGAGGCGACCATCAACAGCCTGATGGCAGGACACCGGATGGTCAACGTCACTCACAAGGCGATAAGTGAGTGGAAATGGCCTGAAATGACAATGGATTTTACCGTCGATGAAGCGGTTGATTTCTCCAATCTTGAAAAAGGGTTGAGGCTGCATATTGAAGTGACAAAAAATGAAGATGATCAGTACCAAATCTCTAATGTGCATATACCGGATAGTAAAGTCCCGGAACAGGGTATGAAGGATATGAGCAAAGACGGGATGGGTCACAGTCAGCATCAGGCGATGGAGCCGGAAAAGATGGATCACAATCAAATGCAGAGTATGGACCATGAAAATATGGATCATACCCAGCACAACGAATAGAAGGGACTGAGATGATTGAATCTATTATTCGTTGGTCGGTTGGTAATCGCTTTTTCGTATTACTGACCACATTCATAGTTGTTGGTATTGGGTTGTTTTCTCTTAAAAACACACCGGTGGATGCAATACCTGACCTGTCCGATGTGCAGGTCATTATTAAAAC
>CBDUGR010000397.1:0-2996 GCA_965366515.1 uncultured Gammaproteobacteria bacterium
GGACACCTCTTCGACCCGCATTTCATTCTGCCGAAACGGGCGGCCGGCGAGGAAGGTGCCATCCTCGTATCGGGCGCCTTCCGAAACCACTATAACGCAATAACCATCTTTATCGACGGCGTTTTGCACGGCTTCCAGGAAGGCTGCTTTTACAAAGGGTATTTCCGGGAAAATAATGATATGTGGTGGTCCCTCACCCTCTGCGGCGGAGGCTAATCCGCCAGCCGCTGCAATCCACCCCGCGTGGCGACCCATGACCTCCATGATAAATACCTTGGTTGATGACTCGCACATGGATTCGATGTCCAGGCTGGCTTCTTTCACCGATACCGCTACATATTTGGCGACCGAACCGAATCCGGGGCAATTGTCGGTAAAAGGAAGATCATTATCTACGGTTTTCGGAATTCCGATACAGCTTAGTGGGTAGCCCATTTTTTCACTGAGCTGGGAAACCTTGTAGGCGGTATCGGAGGAATCGCCACCACCGTTATAGAAAAAATAACCGATATTATGGGCTTTAAATACTTCAATAAGTCGCTCGTACTCGTCCCGATGAGTTTCAATATCTTTGAGCTTATAGCGGCAGGAGCCAAATGCTCCACCTGGTGTATGCGCAAGCGCAGCGATTGATGCTTCGCTTTCCAGTGAGGTATCAATTAAATTTTCATAAAGTGCGCCCAGAATACCATTGGCGCCTGCGTACACTTTGCCAATTTTATCGGGATGTTTACGTGCTGTTTCAATTACACCACAAGCACTGGCATTGATCACTGCTGTTACACCGCCCGACTGTGCATAAAAGGCATTTTTAACCATAGCTCAATAGTTTTTCCGTGTTCGATTTATGTGAAGAAAATTTGGTTCGGATAATACTCTATTTTGTGATCGATAGGCAGGCAGATTCATGCAAAATTTAACAGTTGCTGGTGATTTGATGTGCTATTTAACGTGCCTGTAGGTCTGAGTGCGGCGATAGCAAGCCGGGCGCTGTCAATTGTGAATATTCGTCGGCATAATAGCTGTCGAATGGTGATTGATGACCCAGTCGGGTTGGTTTGTGTAAGTTATCACGCAAATTAAGTTATCAAACCAATACTGAAAAGGGTAAACGAGAGTGGGATAGGGATGCATATACATATTCTGGGTGTTTGCGGCACCTTTATGGGTAGCCTGGCGCTTATAGCAAAGCAACTGGGTTTTGAAGTGAGTGGTTCGGATCAGAACGTCTATCCGCCGATGAGTACGCAGTTGGAAATGGCGGGCATAGAGCTGATGCAAGGCTATCATGCTGAACATATGCTGGATGCTGATCAGGTAGTGGTTGGTAATGCCATGTCACGGGGAAACCCGGCTGTTGAATATCTGTTAAATAAAGGGCTGCCATACATATCTGGCCCACAATGGCTGGCAGAGCACGTACTTAAGGATAAGTGGGTGTTGGCGGTTGCCGGAACTCACGGTAAAACGACGACCACTAGTATGCTGGCGTGGATTTTAGAGTATGCAGGCATGTCGCCTGGGTTCTTGATCGGTGGAGTACCTAAGAATTTTGGGGTTTCTGCAAGGTTGGGAGAGACACCCTTTTTCGCGATAGAAGCCGATGAGTACGATACCGCGTTTTTTGATAAACGCTCAAAATTTATCCACTACCGCCCACGTACTGCTGTGCTAAACAACCTTGAATTTGACCATGCGGATATATTTGATGACTTGACGGCCATTAAGCGCCAATTCCACCATCTGGTTAGAACCCTTCCCAGTGAGGGCCTCTTGATAGCGCCCGAAGCAGATCGCAATATTGCTGATGTGCTTGATATGGGTTGTTGGACACCCGTGCAATTTTGTGGAATTGGCGAGGGTAAAAACCTGCTCTGGCAAGCTTTTCCAATCTTCCCGGATGGCAGTCAATTTAGCGTGCATTTTAAGGGTAGTGAAGTCGGTGTGGTTTGCTGGGAGCATTTGGGTCGTCATAACATGAGTAATGCCTTGTCGGCGATCGCTGCAGCGCATCATGTGGGTGTTTTGCCCGATCAGGCCGTTGCAGCCTTATCTGAATTTCAGGGGGTCAAACGTCGTATGGAAAAGGTTGGCCAGATAGACGGCGTGAGCGTATACGACGATTTTGCCCATCATCCAACAGCGATTGCTACAACTCTGGATGGCTTGAGAAAACAGGTAGGCAGCGCACGTATCTTCGCTGTAATAGAGCCGCGTTCCAATACTATGCGTATGGGTATTCATAAAGGGCAGCTCGCCAGTGTTAGCCGTGAAGCAGACCAGGTGCTTTGGTTTCAGCCACATGGCGTTGACTGGGATTTAGCTTCGGTGGTCAAGGAAAGTCACAATGAGGCAGCGCTATTCTCCAGTGTGGAGCAGATAGTCGATCGGCTTTCTGAAACGCTGACCCAGGGCGATCACGTGGTGATTATGAGTAATGGTGGTTTCGAGGGAATACACCAAAAACTGCTTGATGCATTGCAATCGAAGGTAGCATAACTTTAATGAATTTGTTGCCGCTATTTCCTCTCAAACGGGTGCTTTTCCCCGGGTGTCGGGCATCGCTGCAAATCTTTGAGCAACGTTACCTGAAAATGGTGACAGATTGCCTAAAGTCGAACCAGGAGTTTGTGATTGTATGGATAATCAAAGGTAGTGAAGTAGGCGTTGTTCCAGAAATCAGTGCGCAGGGCACTATGGCGAAAATTGTTGATTGGAATCAATTAAAAAATGGGTTGCTCGGAATTACAGTGCTGGGGACAACTGTCGTAACTATCGCAACTATCAATTCTTCATCGGTGCGGGAGGATGGGCTATTGCTCGGCCAAGTGGTAAAGCGCGATGAGGAACCACTGACAGATGATGGCCAATTAGAGTCGCTGGTGCCGTTGCTTAAAAGCTTGCAGCAGCATCCTTTCGTGCAGCAACAGGGGTTGGATCTGGATTACAGCGACCCGAATGCTGTGCTTTGGCAGCTATGTGGACTATTACCGTTC
>CBDUGR010000398.1:0-2980 GCA_965366515.1 uncultured Gammaproteobacteria bacterium
CGTACAGACCTTGTACTTGGTAAATTTCATCGTAGTCATGAAATCGTATTTTACGTTGACCACCAGAACCCTGAAGGTAAAAATAGGATTCGTCCTGGTTAAGGTTGGATGATTCGGGTTTTGGAAATTGTATTCTGTGCCTTTTTAACATGATACTCCGGTTTTAGTTTTATGATATTTAGCCTAACGCTGAGCACATGGCGGCACTCCCTTCAGCAAGGTACCAATGGTGCGTTTTGTTAACTTATTACAAATCAAGATTACGCTTTAAAACCTTTGCTGATGTAATAATGCGCGTAGTACGATAAAGCTCTGGATGTTTCTCACTGTCTGTGTGGCGCATTGGATTTCCTGATGTTGGACTAACAAACCAGGAGATTTCTGGACGCGGCTCGCCTAGCTGCTTTTTTAGTGCCTGTGGTGTAATACCTATCGCTTCAGCCGCCGCATTGTACGTGCAGCGTGTTTTTACTTCGTTTAGGTAATCAATTACCACGTTGATTTTGTCATGTACCACTAGAAGATCCTTGTAAAGTTAACATTTGTATACCGCGCATGCGCGTTTTGCCACCAGTGTTTTTTTGCGGTATCAGTAATTCATTGAATAAGAAGGGATTTTTGGAGTTTTTTCAGATTCCTTTCCGAATAAAACGAGCCTGTCTCATATGTGCTAGTTAGGCGGGTTCCCGTATCTGCCCACCGAACATCGCTAACACCTTGATTCTGCACCATATTAGAAAATATAGCTAGAGCAAAGCGAGCTCATTTTGCAGGAGCAAAACGCGCACATTTCAATAATTATTTTTCAGACACTGCCTATTCGTACAGTATTAGTTTGTGAGTTAGGTTATCTTTTTACCGTCGGCGGCGGGAGTTAAGCCCGTGTCCGTCAGTCCGCTACGCAAGAAAAATGTGGGGTAAAAATGTGGGGTCAGATGAGCCTTTTCCGGGCAGATCAGGATCGATATTGCCCTGTCAGCCTTTAAACTGTCGGCCGTCGGCTAGGTCCCGGGAAAAGATGATCTTGAGAAATACGGCATCAATAATAATGCGACGCAAATCTGCTTTTCACTCAATCAATTCAGGCTGATGAAGAAAAATAGTTGAATGTAACTTATTGCCGGGCAGTCTAGTCCTGTATTATCTATAGCCAGCCGTTTTTTAACAGGACTAATCATGGAAAACACTACACTCAGTCTGCTGGCAATCATTGCTTTGCTGGCTGCTAACGGTTTTTTTGTCGCCGCCGAATTTGCCCTTGTCAAGGCAAGAGGAACGCGGTTAGAGAGCCTGGCCAATGAAGGCAGCTCAGCCGCAAAGCTCACCGTGCGCATGCAGCAGAATATCGAATCCTACCTGGCTGCCTGCCAGCTGGGTATTACCATGGCTTCGCTGGGACTGGGCTGGGTCGGTGAGCCAGCGGTTGCTGCGCTGCTCGAACCGTTATTTCTCAGCATGGGCCTGCCCGAGACGCTGTTGCATACCACCGCTTTCGTTGTCGGTTTCCTGATTTTCTCGTCTCTGCACATTGTGGTCGGTGAACAGGTGCCCAAAACCTTTGCTATACGCCAGTCAGAATCGGTGTCGTTGTGGGTCGCTTATCCACTGCAAATCACTTATCTCACGGTGTACCCACTGAACTGGTTGCTCAACGCCGCGACCGGCAGCATTCTTTCGTTGTTCAACGTGGCAGAAGCAAGCCATGCAGACATCTACAGCCATGACGAGCTCAAGGGACTGGTGGCCACCTCGGTGGAACACGGTGAACTCGGCGCAGACAAGGCGGAAATGCTGAGAAACATGTTCGAGTTCGATCAGCGCCAGGTGAGTCGCGTGATGATCCCGCACACCGCGCTTAAATTGCTGGATATCAACGGCAATACCGACGAGAACTTCGCTACCATCCGCGATAGCGGTCATTCCCGTTTTCCGCTGGTCGACGGTGAAGATAACGAAAAAATTCTCGGTATCGTACTGGCCAAGGATCTCTACGCCGCCATGCTAAATGACGACAAACAGCCGTGGTTAAATTTATCGCGATACTGTCGTGAACCTTTTATCGTCCCCGAGTCACAGAAGGTATCGAAACTGTTCGATGCGATGAGAGCCAAACGTGCGCACATGGCGATCGTTGCCGACGAGTACGGCGATCTCGTCGGCATCATTACGCTGGAAGATCTGCTGGAGGAAATTGTGGGCGATATTGAGGATGAAACCGATGAAGCCTCAACAGCCTATGGTATCACTCCGCTGGAGGAAAATCGCTGGGAGGCAGATGGCCTGGCATCACTCTCCGATGCTGAACGCAACATTGGGCTGGTGGTTCCGGATGGGCTGGATGCCAATACCCTCTCCGGTCTGTGCATGGCTTCAAAGGGCGAAATGCCCAAGCCTGGCGATGAAGTGATCGAATACGGTTATCGTTTCACCATACAGAGCGTGGAAAACCACCGCGTGGGTAGCCTGCTCATCGAAAAGCTGAGCGATGCGGATGAAGAAAATGAGAGTACCGATGACACTGCAATTGATTGATTTGCACAGCTGAAGCGTAAATTCATGCTTGGAGTTCTCGCAGTGCACCCGCAAAAACCATTTTTCAGATGGCCGCGGATAAGAAACTCTTCGAGCTCCCGCCCGACTTAGCAGGGCGGCGACCGCCCCTGTGCTTAAAGGAGTTCCTTAAGACATTGCATTCCCTCTGTTCCCGTTATCTATGCCATTCTTGGGAACGTTGTGTGAAGGTATCAAAAGGGCAGTCTGCACTCTTTGTTTCTGCGCTGCTAGACTCTATACTCTGAAGGCTCCAAGCGTCGTTAACCCTTGGCTGTGGCACTAAGGATTCGAGCAATTCTACAGGAGACCTATGACCAATCGACTGATCCACACTTTCAGCCTGCTGATACTCGGCTTCCTTGTTGTCTGTCAATCCAGTGCGGCCACCCGGGTAGTAGAGGTGGCCGTTAATTTTGACTACCCATTG
>CBDUGR010000399.1:0-2980 GCA_965366515.1 uncultured Gammaproteobacteria bacterium
CCAACAATACCTGAACCAGCGGTTCCTGAATTGGTGAGTCCTGGATTAGCGAACCCCGCACCAACCAACCCACATACGAACCTATCATGCCCTCGATTGACCATATACTGTCTGGGCCATTTTCGCGTTTTTGAAGATGACCATCCCATTGAGGAGTGGTCTAGCCGCAAAGGTAAATCGATCTTCAAATATTTGTTGCTGCACCGTCAGAATCGCATCACCAAAGAGGTTTTGATGGCTAAGTTCTGGCCTGAGTCCACAGCGGATGCTGCCCGAAACAATCTGAATGTTGCTATCTATGGGCTTCGGCAAGCGCTTCGCAACGGCTACCCTGAGTTTTCCCACGTTTTATTCCAGGATGATTGTTATTTCTTGAATCCTGAGATGGCGATCTGGGTCGATATTGAGGCGTTCGAAGATGCGTATCGCAGGGTGATTCAAATGAAAGGGAAGGTGGAGACGGCCGTATTTTTGCAGGAATGCCATATTGCCGAAACACTTTACCAGGGCGAACTTTTTGCTGAAGATCGATATGAAGATTGGCCCAGCGCCAGACGTCAGCAATTGCAATCAAACTATTTGCAGCTGTTAGTTTGCTTAAGCGAACATTATTTTGCTAGCGAGCAATATGCTGCTTGCATTACCTTTGCCAACAAGCTGTTACAAGTAGAGCCTTGCTCCGAAGCCACACACCGCTTGCTGATGCAAGCTTATTGCCGACAGGGTCAGGGCTACCTGGCCTTGCGCCAATATCACCACTGCATTGAACTGTTAGCCGAAGAGCTGGCTGTCCCCCCTGATCCAACAACAACCCAACTGTATGAAGCAATTCGTGCCCACCAGCGTATTTAGTAGAAAGGGCAAGTTTCTTACATGAAGAACAAAATATTTCTCTCTTTTCCCGATTAAATCGCAGAGGGCGCGTTTCCGGCGTCAAAATACCTTTTCAGGGTTGCTTTTTTGAGGAAAGCTGGACTTTAGTCTTGCGTGACTAACTGGCATGTTTTGCCTCATTCCCTCTGTAAGGAGCAATTAATCTAAGGGAATTTCAAATTAAGTGCTGATTTACTGTTGCTTAAGTGGCCTGTAGTTTTATGGGGACGTGCCACGAGCCAAACGACTGGTTTAAGGCCAATCAAGTCACCGGAGACTTTGTATTTCTTGTTTGTATTGTTTTCACAATTTTAGTTTGTAAAAGGAGATAAAAATGGCTCACACAGCTTTTGAAACACCTGTCTTGAACTTGAATGGAAGTATTAATGCGGCTGTTCACGAGCATGGTGGCGTTGCCCCAACTCGGATTATCCGTACGAACACCAGCTGGGCAGTGAATATCGATTGGGAAGTGACCGGTTCGGCCGTTCCTATGATTGCTGGTACCTGGCACTTGCATGTTCGCCTCGAATCGATGGGGCCTGGTGGTGAACACAGCTTCTTCGATCCAGACTGCAACCTGCCGTTGAATGGTGGTAACAACTACAGCTGCCATTTTGATGTTCCTGCTGGTGCCGTGGCTGCTGCTCATGATGGTACGCCGTACCGCATGGTCATCACGCTGACTTACCGCACCCCTGCTGGCACGCCTGGTCCGATTGCTGCCTACTACGATGCTGGTATCTTCCAGTTTTATAATCCAGCCTAAGTGACCGCCCGCCATTCAGTTAGCGGAACTAGTGGACAGTTTTCCAGTAAGCGGCCGTCCAATTGAAGTAATCATTGGTGGCCGCTTACTAGAGTGTCTGTTTTCACAGGTATTCGTGTGATAGGTGCCTGTGAGCGGTTACAACTGTTGTTTTTGCGGCGGGCTGATTCGCCTATCCGTCAGTTCTGGTGCGTGCACGAGGGCTGGCGGATTGATCTTTAAAGGAAACGTGATGAATACAGTCGTATTGGAAAATCAATTGGAAGATTTAACCGTTATCAAGGGAATCAAGGAGACTCGCCAGGCATGGCTGCGCGAACATATGCAGGTGGTGACGTATGCGGATTTGGCAACGCTTACTGCGGATGAGATTGAATCTGCGCTGAAGGCTGACGGCCGTTTTGCAGCTCGCAAAACAATCGAATCCTGGATCAAAGCGGCCGATGATAAGCCTCGCTTTAAAGAGTGGCAACCATTTGCTTCGTTTGTAGTGGAGTTTCAGGAGCGTAAACTACCGGGACGACCCAAGGAACAGCGCACGACGGTACACTATATGGAAACAGATGACGGCACGTTTTGGCCAGATCTGGCTCATGCGGAACTTTCTACCTGGATCAAAAAGCAAGTGGGGGAAACAGTTCTGGCGGCACCCGCAGCCGAACCGGTTACAGAACAGTCGGGTCCTGCCTTAGAGCCAATCCAGCTGACCGTGAAACGGTTCACTGCATGGCATGGACAAATGGCGATGCCCCAGCTTGTATTTGAACCGGAACGGCCGTTCGTTGGTTTTCTTCGGGCAGATAATCCATTTTCAGCCAAGATAGAATTATTGTTGAGCAATGTGCCGGAACGGCAAACGGCTGCAGCACAGCTGGAGTTTCACGCCAGAAATCTGTCTACAGGAGTTAATCTACCGCTGCCACTTGTGCTCGAATCGTTAGATGGTGGAAAAAATGAGGCAACGGCCGTTCTTGACGAAGCCAAACTACCGGCAGGGTTTTATCGCTTCGGCCTACTGTTTAAACAAGCGAAGCCACGTAACATCCAGTTTGTCGAGCTGCCCCGACTACAGATCGTCTAATATTTGTTTAGAGTTCTGCCGTAATAGAGATTTCTAACAGAGGGCCAGTGGGAACCTGAAACAACGAATGGCTGGCATCCAGATCACCTTCATTAAATTGCTCTTTCGTTTCTTGTTGCAACATACCCGCTTCGTTGATCTCGGCAGCGAAAGCGTAGCGGCATGTTTCACATTCCACAATACGTAGCCCCCCCGGGTATTGGATGGGCGATATTCTTAGTTGATGATGTTTGCTCACGATCTTTATTCCTTTGCCC
>CBDUGR010000400.1:0-2972 GCA_965366515.1 uncultured Gammaproteobacteria bacterium
CTAAGTTCAAAAAAGAGTTCCATCGCCTCTGTGACCAGCTTCTTGCTGATATCTGGATAATGGACATCCACAATCTGTTTCATGGTCGTACTGTCCGGAAATTTGATGTAATGGAAGAAACAGCGACGCAGAAAGGCATCGGGAAGTTCTTTTTCGTTATTACTGGTAATCAGAATAATGGGGCGATGGGTGGCTTTGATCGTTTGCTGGGTTTCGTAGACATAGAACTCCATTCGATCCAGCTCTAACAACAGGTCATTGGGAAATTCAATATCGGCTTTATCCACTTCGTCAATTAATAAGACGGTTGGCTTGTCGCTCTCGAAGGCCTCCCATAGCTTACCTTTGACGATGTAGTTAGAAATATCATGAACTTTTTCATTGCCTAGCTGTGAGTCTCGCAGGCGTGACACGGCATCATATTCATACAAACCCTGCTGCGCTTTTGTGGTCGACTTAATGTGCCACTGAATTAGATTAAGGCCGAGGGAATTGGCGACCTGTTCTGCCAACATGGTCTTGCCGGTACCCGGCTCACCTTTAATAAGCAAAGGTCGTTGCAGGTTAATTGCGGCATTGACTGCCATTGTTAAATCGTCCGTCGAGACGTATTGATCAGTACCTTCAAACTTCATAGAAAAATCCGATTGTTACTATTTGATTGGGGAACTTGTGCCAGAATCAGAGGGTTTTGAAAACTTCAGACAAGCCAGTTCTTTCGAGTAACGATAGATTACCGTTCAAAACCGTTCAGGTAAAGCGTGCTGCGACCTTGCCACCCTGAAATATAGATAATTCACCCTTTTTCATCTCATTCCACCGTTCGTTATCGGTTAACGGACGTGTACTGATCACAGTAACAATATCCTTGGGCGAGGTTTCGTTGACGAAATCAACCTTCAACTCGGTATCCTTAAGCGATGCTTCACCGAAGGGCGATTTACGGGTTATCCAGGCAAGATGGGTTGCACAATATGCGAACAGATACTTAGAATCCGTCATCAGCATATTAAACACACCCAACTCGTTTAGTGACTGACTCAATTCATAGATGGTCCGGAATAACAGCTTTCCGTTGCGTGGTGCCTTTGGGAAGCGCTGTTTGATTTGATCCAGCATCCAGCAAAATGCGTATTCGCTGTCGGTACTTCCGACCGGTTGAAAATGCTGCAAGGGCCTCTTCTTTACTGATTTTATCTGGCCATTATGAGCGAATGACCAGTGCCGCCCCCACAACTCACGGGAAAAAGGATGGGTATTTTCCAGGCAGATCTTTCCGGAGTTTGCCTGCCGAATGTGACTGATAACAATATCACTTTTAATCGGGTACTGCTTTACCAGCTTTGCAACTTGCGAGGACGCGCTGGGGTTTTGATCCCGGAACTCTCGATAACCTTTACCATTGTAAAACACAATCCCCCACCCATCCTTGTGTGGCCCGGTCACACCACCACGTTGCATTAGGCCGGAAAAGCTAAAACAAATATCCGTGGGCACATTTGCGCTCATTCCCAGTAATTCACACATAGCTTAATCTGACTCGGGTTTGTCCTTTATTTTTGACTCTTGTATCAGCTCATCATCCAGTTCAATTTCAATTTCGATATCATCGAAAGAGGGGTTCTCATCTTTAATTTCTATATCGGTCTCCACATCCAACTGGCTCCATTCAGAAGCTAGCTCAGTTTCTTCCTGCAGATCTTCATCCAACTCAATTTCAATTTCGATTTCTTCTGAATGATGATCAAAATCAGGAGCTTGCTCTTCCATTTTTTCATCTAGAGCCGCCGGTTCAAGATCGGCATCACCCGTCTCATCAAATTCAACAATTAGCTCATCCGGTTCAGATTCAGGCTCACCAACTGCCAATTCTCCATCATTGCCGGACTGATCCAGTTCAAACTCGACCTCAAAATCTTCCTCTTCCTCAGGTTCAGCTTCTTCCTCAGGTTCAGCTTCTTCCTCAGGCGCTGCCTCTTTATGCTGCGACTCCTCGACAATATCGGTCAGCTCTGGTGCCGCTTGCCGATTAGCTCTCGATTGTTGCCTACGCCAATAATAGAAAGCAGCTGAACCGAGAATAATTGCCGCAGCCAGCAACCACATTATCATCGACATATCTTGATCAGCGCCCGCGCGTGGATTAGGTTTTATCAAAGCAACTTTGGGCTCTTTACTTTGGACAGGTTCGTCGATTATCACAGGCTCAGCTTCTTTTGCCTGCACCTCTTCAGTTAGTTCAACGGACCGATCAACTTCAATCAATAGGGGTTTGGGTTTAAAATTGATCTCCCTTCCGCTCAATGATCGCCCTTTGAAGTCCAGGTCGACACTAAACTCATGGCTTTTTCCATCATCTTCGACAACTAATTCCCAAAAACCATCTTGATTAAGACTAATTGTACGAACTGTCCAGGCACCGGCGGCATCGGTGACGGTTGCTATGACTGTCGATTGCTGAAGGTCCAACCCTTTATCTTTGGGTAATATGGTCAATACATAATCGCGAAACTCGCCACGCACTTGTGAAGCGACGTCCAGTTCCAATAGCTCATGCACGCTGACAAGCCTCTCGCTGACGCGGGTATAGTCCACCGCCTCTGCTGATGCCTTAAGTTGATATAGCCCCGACTGCCGCAACCCGTTAATTTGCCCGGAAAATTGATTTGCAACATCTGCTGTGCGCTCCAGGTCTTTGATAAAATTATCCAGCCCAAGGATTTCCGCTGTAACTCTAGTTGACCCGAGACCTTCCGGCATCTTGCTGGCCGAAGCTCCCTCAAGTCGCGCCATCAAATCAATATTCTGACCGGCATAGTAATTATCTTTGGTATTCTCCAACTTCAGTGATAATTCACTTTGCAGATAAATACGACTCCCATCATCGATTTCACCGTCAATCGTCCACTTCCCAAGCTGTGGCTCATCGATCTGTATTAATGAAAACCGCTCTCCTTCAACCCATCTAACTT
>CBDUGR010000401.1:0-2949 GCA_965366515.1 uncultured Gammaproteobacteria bacterium
GCGCTTGTCGGTGAGGACCAGGCGCAGATCCAGCAGCGCCTTGGCGACATGTTCAATGTCAATATTTGCCGGATCGATATCAAAGACCTCGGCAAATTGCTGCGGATAACTGCTATCGTTAAGAATGACCTCAAGCACCGCCTGCTCACCATTCATACCCATTTCAATGGGATTGAGCATAGGCTGTATTGACTGTGTTTCCAGATCTGCAGCACGGCCATCCCAAAACTGGGTCTTGGCAAAAGCCGCATTAATTACGCTGGGAGCGTTTCGAGCGCCCATGAGCTGGTCAATTCCCTGAGAAACGGGAGCATGATCAGTAAAAGCTTTCGCCGAATCGTGACAGGTTGCACAGCTAACCCGAGAGTTGGCGCTGAAGCGTTTATCATGAAACAAACGCTTGCCTAACGCTATCTTCTCACTGCTTTGCGGGTTGAGAAGCGGGATTTCCAGCGGCGGCAGCCCCAAGACTGCCTCCGTTTCTGCCCAAACTAACCCGCAGCAGATGATCGCCAAATAAACAAAGAATCGCATTACAGGCTATTTCGAATGGTTATCTTTACCATATCCGGCCTGCTCCAGCGCATCCGTCACCTCAGGTGGCATATAGTTTTCGTCGTGCTTTGCTAACACCTCTGAAGCTGCGAGCCTGTTCCCAGCGCCCAGTCTGCCCTGCGCCACGATACCCTGCCCCTCTCGAAACAAATCCGGCAAAATACCATCGTATTCGACATCAACCGTTTCAGCATAATCTGTTATTTGAAAAGCGACTTTGAGGCTCTGGGGATCACGTTTAACACTGCCCTCAACCACCATACCACCAGCCCGGATCAGTGTGCCCTGTGGTGCTTCACCCTTCACAATCTGAGTTGGCGAATAGAAAAGGTTGATGTTTTCCTGCAGTGCAAAAAGTGCCAAACCAATTGCAAGACCAAAACCGGCTACGATAAAGAGTACGATTTTTAATCTCTGTTTACGAATGGGATGCATTTTGCGCCTCCCTTCGTCTTTGCCTGGCCTATAAAAAACTGCCGACGCATCTGCAGCGGTCTTACAATATTAAAAACCACTACCAATAACGCTGTAGCGTAAGAGATCCAGACGTAAAGGCCATGCCCGCCCATCTGGACAAATTCAGTAAAACTTGAAAAGCTCATTGTTTGTTTAACAACTCCGTAACCCACCGGGTGCGCCACTCACGCACCAAAATCTCAAATCGGGTTCGCATAATTAGCGCTACTGCAAAAAAACAGTAAAAACCCAACACCATAATCAATAACGGTACCCACATCTCCGCCGGCATAGCCGGTTTTTCAGTAACCGTAAAGGTCGCAGGTTGATGTAATGTATTCCACCACTCTACCGAATACTTGATAATAGGAATATTCACCAACCCTACCAAAGCTAGCACGGCACTAGCCTTGGCCGCTTGATCTCTGTCAGTAATAGCTGAATGTAGGGCCACAACACCGAGATACAAAAAAAACAGAATCAACATAGAGGTAAGACGTGCATCCCACACCCACCAGGTACCCCAGGTAGGTTTCCCCCATACCGCACCAGTGATCAATGCCAGGAGAGTAAAGGAAGCTCCGATCGAGGCACAACTTTTAGCCGCCATATCGGCTAACTTCATTTTCCAAATCAATCCGACTGCGCCTGCAACTGCCATAATTATATAACAGGATTGCGCGAGGAACGCCGCCGGCACATGAATATAGATAATGCGAAAACTATTACCCTGCTGATAGTCCTGAGGCGCAAACAGCAAAGCCCAGGTTGTTCCGACCACAATAAGCAGAGTTGCGGCGACGGCAAGCCATGGCAGCCAGCGCCCACTAATCTCATAAAACCATCGTGGCGAGCCTAATCGATGAAACCAAGTCCACATAATATTCTATCTAACTTCCCAAACTAATACGTAAGCCTGCCGAAATAGCGAGCGGCGCCAGCACCAGTGCTAACGCCAGCATTGCACCCAGCAGCGCCAGATGCCCAACAATCGGCAACCCAATGGCTGCTGCCTGTACGGCACCAGCAGAAAAAATCAGCACTGGAATATACAGCGGCAGCACCAATAGTGACAACAGTAACCCACTTTTTCTCAATCCAACCGTTAGCGCCGACCCCACCGCACCGATAAAACTCAATACCGGCGTACCTAGAAGCAGTGTAACAACCAACGCTGGCAAGGCCTCAGCCGGTAGAAACAACATAAAAGCCAGCAGAGGAGAAAGCAGCGTTAAGGGCAGCCCACTCAGCAGCCAGTGGCCACATACTTTCGCCAGAATACTAATATAAAGCGGTTGCGGCGCAAGCAATAACTGCTCCAATGTGCCATCTTGAAAATCCGATTGGAATAACATGTCCAATGACAACAGAGTCGCTAATAGCGCGGCCACCCAGAGCACCCCGGGTGCCGCCTGCGATAGAAATTGTTTTTCAGGGCTGACCGCCAGTGGAAACAACGTAACGACGATCATAAAAAAAATCAGCGGATTCACCAGATCACTCGGATGCCGAAAGGCAACCACCAGATCTCGCGACAACACTGTTCTGAATAGTGCCAACAGGCTCGGTTGAGGATTTGCAGATATGGTTTGCGTCATTCAACTAGCCCAACATCACTTTGCGCACATTCGTTACCGAGCTCAAGTCCTGGTGCGTGGTCACAATCACCGCACCCCCCTGTTCAGCCTGACCACTCATCAATTTCTCGATCGCTGCCACACCCGATTTATCAATGGCAGTAAAGGGTTCGTCCAGAATCCAGATTTTCTTCGGCAACAGATACAGTCTCGCCAGGTTAACCCGTCGTTGCTGACCAGCAGATAGACATAGTCGCCGACGCCGCGGGAATCGATGGTTTGGCCTTCCATCGACGTCGTCTGCACAATCTTCGGCGCAGAGCGGTCGCTGACGTCGAGCACCGTGACGTAAGTCGTCCAC
>CBDUGR010000402.1:0-2939 GCA_965366515.1 uncultured Gammaproteobacteria bacterium
GCCCACTCGGACGTCGATGAAATTGACTATGATGACTGGGCCGGCCGATTGCAACTTAACTGGCAGTTTAGTGACGATGTCATGGTTTATGGCGCGATAAACCGGGGTATTAAGGGAGGCAACTGGTCACCGAGCTCTGCCGTTACACTGGATGACTTTCAGCACGACGAAGAAGTCTTATTTGCCTATGAGCTGGGTTTAAAATCAACAGTGCTAAACGGCAACGGGCGCCTGAATGCGGCGATCTTCTACTATGATTACGAAGATTATCAGGCCTTCTCTTTGGCAGGTGGTACACCTCAGGTGACTAACTCAGATGCAAGTGCCTATGGTGGTGAAATTGAATTTGTCTACTACCCCACAGATAATTGGGATATCAATCTGGGGTTGGCATACCTGGAGTCAGAAGTAGATCTGATACCGGGTGTCGTTCCTGGTACTGGTAACAGGAATGTTGACTTCCCACAGGCCCCTAATCTGAGTTTGAATGCACTGGTGATGGCAATCTTGCCTTGCAGATAGATGGTAATTGGAATGACGAACAGTTTATTGAAGGCTCTAATTCTGATGCATCACTACAGGAATCCTATGCGGTCGTTAACTTGAGAGCGTCCTACCAGATACAGGGTTGGGATCTGTCGGTGTGGGTTAAAAATGTAGCCGATGAAGAGTACCTGCTTTATAACCTTGACCTGGGTTTTGTTGGTTTTGTAGAGCAGGTATATGCACCGCCACGCCAAGCAGGCCTGACCGTCAAGTATCAGTTCTAGGAACAGTTGGAGTTTCCTTTGTTTGGAAGCTGTACCGGGCTGTAGGTGCTCCTCCTCAGCAGCCCGGTATTTTTGTAGGGTGATGGTTATGCTTAAATCGCAAAGCACCAAAATTTTTCTTGTCTCCATTTTCCTTTTGCTACAAACGCCTACATTTTCATGGGGTGTAAGTCGCCCCTCTTCGGTGCTAGAGCGACCAAATATATTACTGGTGGTTGTCGACGACATGGGATTTACCGATCTGGGCAGCTTTGGAGGCGAGATCTCAACGCCAAACCTCGATGCCTTGGCAATGGCGGGGATTCGGTTCACCAACTTCCAGACCGCACCGACTTGTTCGCCAACTCGCTCAATGCTGCTTACGGGGGTGGATAATCACAAAGCCGGTTTGGGTAATATGCATGAGGAGCTATCACCAAACCAACAGGGGCAGCCGGGTTACGAAGGTCACTTAAATGACCGGGTGGTCACCGTCGCCAGCTTGCTCCGGGATGCGGGTTATCGTACCTATATGGCGGGTAAATGGCATTTGGGGCTATCGGACAAGACAAGCCCTTACAAACGTGGTTTTGACCGTACATTCACCATGCTCTCAGGTGGTGCAAGTCATTTTGACGATATGAAGCCCGCTTATGCGCCAACACCTGATGTTAAGGCACCTTACCGAGAGAACGGTCAAAGGCTGAATAAGCTGCCAGAGGATTTTGATTATTCAAGCCGTTACTATGCCGGGCGGATTATAGAATACATCGAGGAGAGCAAGGCAGCCGGGCAGCCTTTTTTTGCCTATCTGGCCTACACTGCGCCACATTGGCCACTGCAGGTTCCTGATGATGTATTGGAAAAGTATAAAAGCCGTTATGATGATGGTTATGATGCCCTTCATGTAAAACGCTTCACTAATCAGAATGCCCTGGGGTTGCTGCCGAAATCCGCGTCTCCAACACCGAGGCCCGAAAGATTGCGCGCGTGGCATCAGCTGAGCGATGAACAAAAGACGGTGGAGATACGGAGAATGGAAATCTATGCTGCAATGATAGACGAAATTGATGTGAACACCGGGCGTGTAATTGACTATTTGAAAGCAAACGGCCTGTTCGAAAATACCATCGTTATTTTTATGTCTGATAATGGGGCCGAAGGGCACGATATTGATTCTACTTTTCCTACAAAGGTGTTCCCCAAGATACGTAAAGTGATCGATGAATCGAGTGACTTCAGTTACCGGAATATGGGCAGGCCTGATTCTTATGTGTTTGCAGGTGAAGGTTGGGCGTGGGCCAGTTCTCCCGCGCTAAAACACTATAAAGGGGCAACATACGAAGGTGGTACGCGGGTATTAGCCTTTGCTTATTATCCCAGAGTCTTTCGTTCAGGAGTCATCGAAAATGAATTGATATCCATTAAAGATGTTGTGCCTTCTTTGCTTGAGCTCGCTGGTGTGGTCCACCCTGGCCGACGGTACAAGGGGCGGGATATCGAACCCATGACCGGTATGTCTATGGTACCCCTATTACAGAGCGATAAACTTCCGATGGCGGCGAAGGACCGGGTTTTAGGGGTGGAGCTAATGGGTAAGCGCGCTATTCGAAAGGGCGAGTGGAAGCTGGTATATATGCCTGAGCCGTATGGTATTGGCGATTGGCAACTTTACAATTTAAGGCAGGATTTGGTGGAAACGAAAGATCTATCAGCCAGATACCCGCGCAAGGTTAAAGAGCTAAAAGCTCTTTGGGAAGAGTACTCAGAAGAGAATAACCTAATACTCCCGGACTGGGTAAGTGGATATTAGTGGAGCAATTAAATTGGGAATCTATAAAGTTAAAGGCCGCGAGCCTGGCCGTAATTATCGATGATGACTATACGGTTTGGAATGTCAGGCTTTGCTGCCCATCTGAAGAGGAGAAATGGAGCGCTACTACCTTATTAAAAGCGCAGTGATGCAATCTGGCATCCATTGATACTGGGCGCAATCGATGCGGTTTCTGTACCACCGCGCTGGTACGGAGTGATAAATCATTCTAATGCCAGCGCCCCCCTGTCCCCGGTTTTCACTTCGAAGACCGGGGGCTTTTTTATGGTTTTGATCCATCTATGCGGTTTCGTATTCGAGCACTTCCGGGTAGTAGCACATATAGCCGGATTGACAGAGTTCCGGACGACCTCTGA
>CBDUGR010000403.1:0-2923 GCA_965366515.1 uncultured Gammaproteobacteria bacterium
AGTGCCAAAAAACGTATTCAGAGCGGGGGCATAACTGATTAGCCCTAGCAGGATCAATTCTGAAGCGATGCCTAGCAGCACCAGTTTGTTGCTGAACAAACCAACCGTAAATAAGCTTTGTCTGCGCGTGCGACAAATGATTACATCGGCTATCTGGCAGATAATAATCGATGCAAAGAACGCAGTAATTGCCGTTCTATACACCGGATCAGTAGATGCTAGATCCTGACCCCACTGCCAACCATTAGAATAGAGCACCGCAAAGTAAGCGAAAAATCCCGCTGCGGCCTGCACCATACCGACAATGCCATAGCTCATGGCCAGCAGGTTACGGGTTAGCAGGCGCTCACTGCGCTTTCTTGGCGGTTTTCGCATTACATCCGTTTCCGGTTTCTCGGCACCCAACCCTAGTGCGGGGAGAATATCCGTGCCCAGATCAATGGCTAGTATTAAAACAACCGTTAAAGGCAGCGGTATACCCAGTAGGACAAAGGCGATAAATGGGAGTATTTCGGGAATATTACTGGTGAGTATGTAGGCAATAAATTTCTTAATATTTTCAAAAATGGTGCGCCCTTCTTCAACGGCTGCAACGATGGTCGCAAAATTATCGTCCATCAGCACCATATCGCTGGCCTCTTTGGCGACGTCGGTTCCCATGATGCCCATGGCGACACCCATATCGGCATTTTTCAGCGCAGGAGAATCGTTAACGCCATCTCCTGTGACGGTGACTACTTCGCCTTTGGCCTGCAATGCCTTAACGATCTGAAGTTTTTGCATGGGTGAAATACGGGCAAATACCAGTTCTTTCTGATCGAGAATTTCGCTAAGTTGGGCCGCATTCATGCTGCTTAGTTCGTCGCCTTGTATGACTTGACCCTGTCCGGTAAAAAGACCGATTTTCTCAGCAATGGTTTTGGCTGTTACGCCATGGTCTCCGGTCAGCATAAAAACCCTGATGCCCGCGCCGTGGCATTTTTGCAGAGCGTCCGGCACTTCCGGGCGCGGTGGATCGAGCATGCCGGCTATACCAAGAAAGATAAAGCCTGCTTCGGGTAGTGTCTGATTCTCGCTGGGTCGCATGGCTAGTCCCAGGCAGCGTTCGCCAAGACTGGCCATTGCGATGAAGCGATCAGTAATGGATGCTCGAAGTGCTTCAGTTAATGGCTGTTTTTCATTATGGCTCCACACCCAGTCGCACATTCCGAGAACAATCTCTGGAGCGCCCTTTAAATACGCCTCGTACTCTGGTTCAGTGGATAGTTGGTGCAAGCTGACCATATGTTTGCTGGCAGAGGTGAAAGGTTTTTCAGAGATTTGGCGAAACTGACTGATATCTTCCTGCTCGCCAATATCTCGCGCGCATATCAGCAGCGCAGCTTCTGTAGAATCACCGAGATAACCCGAATCAGTTAATTGTGCGTTATTGCAAAGGCGCATCACCCGGCTTAAGTACTTTAGTTCATTCCCTGAATGTGCCCCACTCTGGCCGAAGCGGAACGTTTTATCCAATGTGTTAATGCTGTTGACGCTGATTCTGTTTTGAGTAAGGGTTCCTGTTTTGTCTGTACAGATAACCGTCGTGCTACCCAGTGTCTCTACGCTTTCCAGATTTTTGATCAATGCGTTTTTTCGCGCCATACGCTTGCTGGCCATTGTTAACGCTAGAGTAACGGTGGGTAGTAAGCCTTCGGGAACATTCGCAACAATGATGCCGATGGCAAAAATCAAACTACCGATTGCGCCTTTACCAATCATCAGGCTGACCAGAAAAAAAGCGGTGCCCAGCACAATAGCTATGCTGCTTATGATTTTTATGAAATGCTTGAGCTCCTTGCGAATAGGTGTTTCTACGCTATCCACTTCTTTGGTGAGTTTAACGATGCTACCAATTTGTGTATCCATCGCGGTGCGACAGACCAGCACTTGTGCCGCTCCGCTTTGCGCCAGAGAACCGGAAAACACCATGTTGCGGCTCTCCAGGATATTTTTATGCTGATCCTGCATATCCAACTGTACGGGTTCACTTTCTCCGGTCAGGCTACTCTGATCGACTTTGAACTGGTTCGTATGGAGTAGCCGTCCATCGGCCGGGATGCGATCGCCTTCAAGCAAGACGATGATGTCGCCGGGCACAAGTTCAGATGCATCCATTTCGACAACCTCACTATCTCGATAAACCTTCACCTTTGTGGGCAGCATTTTCTGGAAGCTTTCCATAATGCGCTCACTTTGATATTCCTGTATGAAGGTAAACAGCGAGTTGAGCACAACCACCACAAAGAGCGCGATGGCGATATAGAGGTTCCCCTTTCCTGGGTCAAGATGATCCGCCAGCATCGCGAGACAGCCACCAAAGATCAGCAAAATCGCAAAGAAGTTTTTAAACTGTTTGAGGAATTTGATGAAAACAGAAGATTCCTGCTTAACCTGAAGGACATTGCGACCAAATTTAACGAGGCGCTGCCTTGCGTCTTCACCCGTAAGGCCAGTTGGAGAAGCGGCCAGTTCGGCCATGAGTTCAGCAGTCGGGAGTAGTTGTGGGTTGTCGGGGCAGGTGATATTGATTTGGGCTGATGCATCCATTATGCGGTTAGGTTCCAACCAGTTTGTTCGCTAATCTGCGTAGTTTAGGGATAAAAGAGTACCGTTTTATGAGGGTCTTGCGAAGATAACATCCACAAGGGATAGCGGCAACCGGATTGGTTAATAATGGAGCGTGACAATTTATGGGTGTCCAAAATTAGAGGGCAAGTACCACTTTCATTTTTTCACTTAAACCCTATGATAGTTGGCATACGAAATAATCGTTTGAATGAATTAGGAAAGATGGATATGAAAGCAGCGGGGATCAAAGGAGTATTTGTGTTGGGGCTGATTGTTCTGATCAGTGGTTGTGCGTCGATGAGTGAGTCGGAAT
>CBDUGR010000404.1:0-2915 GCA_965366515.1 uncultured Gammaproteobacteria bacterium
TACCGAAGCACCCCAAAGTTCTAACTCCGATTTAGTCGGATCGGTACCGAAATTCTTGGTTCCCTCTTCAGGCTGAATATAGCGCTGATTAAAACAGGCCGGATTATTCAGGTTGGCCTGCTCAAAGCACGCACCAAAATTAAAGGGGAAAGGCGCAACCGGGTCAAAGAAGGTTCCTCCCGGTGCAATGCCTCCCGGCTCGGCCAACTGAGCCGCCAGGGTATTTTGTGCCAGGGTCATGGAAGGCGCACCTCCTGGCCCAAAAAAACCTGAGTTGATCGGTTCGATACCTGTCGTTACCAGGGCAGGTCCATTCTCGTCATCCTTGGAGTAATCGAAAGAAAAACTGACCTCCAGGTTATCATTGGCGATCCAAAGTGCTGACAATCTGGCCGCAATGGTGTCGTCATCACCCAGATCCTTACCATCAAATACCCGTTCAACATGACCGTCCTGATTTAAGGAGGCCAGAGAAACCCGCGTCAACAGGTTATCGCTGATCGGCACATCCAAACTGCCTTGCAGATTGAGACGATCATCCGTACCTATCTTCACGCCCACCTTCCCGCCAAACTCTTCACTTGGACGCTTGGTGGTTATACTCACCGCACCACCGATGGTGTTTTTTCCAAACAAAGTTCCCTGCGGACCACGCAACACCTCAATACGCTCTACATCCACCAGATCCAGCACTGCACCTACGGAGCGCCCCAGATACACGCCATCCACATAAATACCAACACCTGGATCGATCACCGGCGTAAAATCATTCTGGCCGATACCACGGATATAAACCGCCGCGTTAGTCACACCGGAATTACTTGGTGAACGATTAAGCACCAGATTAGGTGAAAAATTGTCCAGACTGGACAGATCAGTGACGCCGCGAATTTCCAACCCTTCTCCGGTAAAAGCTGATACCGCTATCGGCGTATCCTGCAAACTCTCTTCTCGTTTTCGCGCGGTGACCACAATCTCTTCGATCGTCAGTCTCGACTTTTCGTCGGCCGCAAACACGGGCCCAACTCCCATCGCGATAGTAGCCGCCGCAACGCACACGGATAACTGTCCCAGGGGATTTCGTTTTCTATTATCTGTTTTAACCACCGTATTACCTCCCATTCCTTTTACTTTTATTGCTTCACTCATTGCTCGACAATTTATAAGGTATTCTATTTTTCAGGCTTTGTTGGTAATTTGGCATTTATTGCCCGAGCATCGCTACCAGCCCACTTTAATGTACCTCGATTCGCAACAACCAAGTATGCGAATTACGCAGCAATTATGCGAATCAGGCATTTATTTACGAACTCTGCCGAACCACATGCGCAATTCGCTACGCCAATCTCAATTTGCTTAGTTAGACCAGACAAATTATACTTCGCCCCCTGTCAAAAATCGTGAAATTATTTCAAGTATTTAGAGGCCAGTATGAGCAAGTATGAATTTCTTCCAATGCCTAATGAGCAAGGCTATTTTGGAGAGTATGGGGGTCAGGAAAACATTCCCCCGGAACTCAAGCAGGTGATGGATAATATCTATCAAACCTACTGCGATGTCCGTAATACGGAAGGATTCCAGTCTGAACTGCAGAACTTGTTTCAACATTATGTTGGAAGACCCAGCCCGGTCTATTTTGCCAAGCGACTTTCGCAACAACTGGACGGAGCTCAGATCTACCTGAAAAGAGAGGATCTTAACCATACCGGCGCTCACAAAATCAATCATTGCCTTGGTGAAGCTCTGCTCGCGAAACACATGGGGAAATCAAAAGTGCTCGCTGAAACCGGAGCTGGCCAGCATGGTGTTGCATTAGCCACTGCCTGCGCACTGCTCGACATGCCCTGTGAGATCCATATGGGTGAAGTTGACGTGCTCAAGGAACACCCCAACGTTACGCGCATGAAAATCCTTGGCGCAAAAGTCATTTCAGTCACTCGCGGCACCCGAACTTTGAAAGATGCCGTGGATAGTGCCTTCGAAGCCTATCTGGCCGATCCACAAAACTACTTCTATGCCATCGGCTCGGTCGTCGGGCCACACCCCTTCCCGCAAATGGTCAGGGATTTTCAGCGTATCGTAGGCGACGAGGCACGCGTGCAGTTTCAGGAAATGACTGGACAGCTGCCTGATCAGATTGTTGCCTGTGTCGGCGGAGGCAGCAATGCCATTGGTATTTTTACAGCCTTCCTGGAAGACGATGAGGTTAAAATTACCGGCGTTGAACCGAGCGGCCATGGCCTGAATACACCGGATCACGCTGCCACCTTAACTAAGGGCAGGCCCGGAAGCCTGCACGGCTACAAGTCTTATGTACTGATGGATGAGCAGGGCGAGGCGCTGCCTGTATACTCAATCGCATCGGGCCTGGACTATCCATCGGTCGGGCCTCAGCACAGTTATCTGCATGATATTACACGCGTTGAGTATGTCTCTGCGGATGACAAAGAGTGTCTGGACGCCTTTATGAGACTCTCTCGGACTGAAGGTATTATCCCTGCACTTGAGAGCGCACACGCGCTGGCCCACGCAATTAGAATTGCTCCCGAATTGAGTCCGGATTACAAAATTCTGGTTAATTTGAGCGGTCGTGGTGATAAAGATGTGGACTTTGTCGCCGAGAAACTGGGCTTGTAGCGACATACATCGCCCCCAAATACCCAATAATAAGGGGCGAAGCGATTCGTCCCACCCCTCTCTTTAGTCCCAAGGGCCCTCAACACTTATTTGATTAAGAATCAAGCGGATCATGCTATACTTGCGCCCTTATTAAATTAGGTGCAAGAGGCAAATTTGATCCGCAAGTTATTCCAAAGAAAGACCGCGAACACTGCGTCGCAGCCGCAGAAAAGCGCGGCTACGACTGCTCCTGTAAAAAATACGCCTGTTAAAAAGGATAAAAAAACCGGTCATGC
>CBDUGR010000405.1:0-2910 GCA_965366515.1 uncultured Gammaproteobacteria bacterium
TCATTGTCAGCAATGGCTGCTGCCGCTAAAGCCGACTCCCTTTCCAGCTCATCTTCCAAATCTTTAGGTAGCTGGACATCTGATTCTGATTTATTCAGCGCGGTTTGCAAATCAGCAGGATAGTCTGTTTCAGTATTCTTACGACGCGACAGGGCTCCTAATATGACCAGCCCAACAAGCACAGCTAGTATCGCCAGCCCGATATACATGGGGCTTTCCATTAGAGAATCCAGGAAACTGGTTTCTTCGATCTTTTTCACCTGATTGCGAGACTTGTTTTCAGAAACACTCTCATTCGCAACCTGAGCTACCGCTGTTTGCGACTCGCCGGACGCATCCTCTGACTGTATTGATCTATTCTCGGATGGACTTTGATTGGCAGCTGCCTGCAACATCGCCAGCTGCTGATCTTTCAGATTGAGAAGTTTCTTTAAACTGTCGACCTGCTCTTCCAGAGCTTTGACACTGGATAAAGCTTCCGCGCCAGCACCCTGCTCACTCAGGTCAGCAGCCACATCCTGGTTAACCACTGAGGATGAACCACTATCCACGCCAACGGCTAATGACTCGTCACCCATTTCATCCAGGGAGGCTCCAGATGCTGTTACTTCCTCGTCCCGTGCCAACGACTCACTCTGTGCATCATCGGTCAGCAACTTGAGCTGGCCTGCAGAACTCGCTTCAGATATTTCTTCCTCTGCGGCTTCTTGCGATTCCAACGACTCCTTTGCGGCTAAAGCCTCATCTTCTTGCCTGGCATCAATTGGGCGATTACTTTTCCACTCATCCTCTTGGCGCTGTGTTTCAACAAAGGCTTCTCTATTGGAAAAGGCTTTAATTTTATCGGCGCTTGGGATTTTTAATACTTGGCCCGCCTTAAGCAGATTAATGTTATTGCGAATGAAGGCGTGCGGATTATCTTTCTGTATCGCCAGCATAGTCTGGCTAATACTTACTTCCCTGCTGGGGCGGTTGTCACGAGCTATTCCCCACAGGGTATCGTTCTTTTTTACAGCAACAGTTACCCCCTCATCACGTGAACCGGAGCTAACAGTACCGGAGCTGACAGAACTGCGCTCGGGCTGTGAAACTTGCTGAGTAACATTGCGGTTTGACGCGGGTGAGTCAATTTTTTTTGAGGTTAACGGCGGTCTGGTTGAAGGTTTACTAACACTTGCTACAGGTGTTTCAGAAAATATCGGGGGATCGACAAGAACTGTGTATTCCCTGAGAATACGGCCGCTAGGCCAATGCAACTCCACCAAAAAGTTAAGGAATGGTTCCCGAACAATTTTATCGCTGGTGAGTGTGATATAGGCGGTACCATCGCCTACCACGCGCACATCGAAATTAAGGCTGGTCAAAAAGAAGACACGCTCTACACCGGCACGGGCAAAATCTTCATGGCTAGCCAGGTTGGGCAGTATTTCATTTTTCGAAAGCTCCCCTACATTCAACAGCTTTATTTCTGCATTGAATTTCTCATTCAATGCAGAATTCAGTTTGAGCTCACCCAAACCTAAAGCAGTCGCAAAGTTACTGACTAAGCTGGCGCCGACAATCAGCAGCGCCATTGCTAGTTTGCGTATCATATGAGCCATCCCTTGTTTAGAGGTATCAATATACAACAATTCCATAGCTAAGGAACCTCTGAATCATTCCTTATTTAAATACAATAAAACCAATATCCTACAGATAGAATTATGGTTAATGAAAAGCTTAGTCCAATTAGAACAGAGTTCCAGTAAATTGCTTACAATTTATCGGCTATCAACATCTCAGCGATTTGCACACTATTCAGCGCAGCGCCCTTACGCACATTATCGGCAACTACCCATAAATTAATACCGCGCGGATGTGAAATATCTTCACGAATCCGTCCAACAAAAACCGGGTCATGGCCAGCTGACTCTGTTACTGCGGTTGGATATCCACCATCAACCTGCTCATCCATCAATTCAACCCCGGCGGCATTTCGCATCAACTCCTGAACCTCAGCCACCGAGATCTTGTCCCGTGTTTCAATATGGCAAGCTTCAGAATGCCCGTAAAATACCGGGATACGCACACAGGTCGGATTGACTGTGATTGAATCGTCACCGAATATCTTCTTGGTTTCCCAAACCATCTTCATCTCTTCCTTGGTATACCCATTGTCCATAAAAACATCAATCTGGGGCAACGCGTTGAAGGCAATCTGTTTAGGGTACACCTTGGACTCTACCGGCTGCGCATTAAGTAGGCTGGCCGTTTGGCCCGCCAACTCCTCGATCGCTTCTTTTCCAGTGCCTGATACTGCCTGGTAAGTTGCCACATTGATTCGTTCGATCCCTACGGCATCGTAAATTGGCTTTAACGCAACCAGCATCTGAATGGTTGAGCAGTTTGGGTTAGCTATAATATTACGATTGGTATACTGATCCAGAGCAGCAGGATTCACTTCCGGCACAATCAGCGGGATATCTTCGTCATAGCGAAAATGCGAGGTGTTATCGATCACTATGCAACCAGCCGCTGCGGCTTTCGGAGCAAATTCCTCTGAAATACTGCCACCGGCTGAAAACAAACCAATCTGGACTTGCGAAAAATCAAAATCTGCCAAGTCCTGAACGCGATGTGATTTTCCTTTAAACATAATAGTCTTACCCGCTGACCTGCTACTTGCCAACGGATAGAGGTTACCCACAGGGAAATCTCTTTGTTCCAATATCTCCATCATTGTTTCGCCGACCGCACCTGTTGCGCCAACGACAGCCACATCGTAAAACTTTGCCATATTCTACTGCCTGAATTTCTACTGCCTATAAAATCGAAACCGGACGGCAAAAAATCGCAGTCCGGCGTATTTAACAACCGTTGTTAATTTTAGAGCAAAACGAACTGATAATTAAAGTGTTTTACGAAACTTTT
>CBDUGR010000406.1:0-2910 GCA_965366515.1 uncultured Gammaproteobacteria bacterium
GCACTGGTATCACACTGGTTTAAGCCCTCCCTGCGGGGCAGAGCAGCTGGCTTTATCGTCGGCGGTAGTGGTCTGGCCATCATCATCTCGGGGCTACTGATTCCTGCAGTTAATCGATCGTTGGGAGCCGAAGGCTGGCGCGGTAGCTGGATGATTTTAGGTATCGCCTGTGCAGCGATTATGATTACCGCCGCAATACTGATTCGCAACAATCCCGCGCAAATGCGCACCCAGTCACTGGGCACAGAACCGCGAAACTCAGTCAACAATCAGAACAAAGACTATTCGCCACGAGCGATCATTACACACTTGGGTATGATCTACCTGTTGTTCGGTTATGCCTACGTGATCTACGCCACCTTTATCGTTACCACGCTGGTACAGGAACGCGGATTCAGCGAAGCCACCGCCGGGCAGTTCTGGATGTGGGTCGGCGCTTTCAGTCTCATCTCCGGACCGCTGTTTGGCGCTCTGTCAGACCACCTCGGGCGCAAGCTGGCACTTATAACCGTACTATGTTTGCAGGGAGTTGCCTACCTACTGGTGGCACTATCACTGCCCACCGGCTTCCTCTACCTCTCGGTATTTCTTTTCGGCATCTCTGCCTGGGGAACACCCGCCATCATGGCCGCCGCCATTGGCGACTATCTAGGGCCGCAAAAAGCAGCGGCCGCACTTGGCACCATTACACTGTTCTTCGGCATTGGGCAAATTATCGGACCTGGTATCGCGGGAATACTGGCCGACATTACCGGAAGTTTTGCCTGGAGCTATGCGATGGGCACCGGGATGGTCCTGCTTGCCACGCTGCTTTGTTTGAGGTTGCGCGAACCGGAATAGTACCGTCATCTCATCTTCTGTTCGCTGGATGAATATTAAAGCATTAGTAACCGGAACTTTCAGATAAAGCTATTCCATCCTATTTTTATTATAATGAAGATCAATTCTATTACCGGTAGTACCATTTTCCATTTTACCCCGAAGGGGAATACCGATGACAAAATTAATCACGGCTGTAGCATCCCTGCCATTCATTTTCTACCTGCTTTCCATAAACACTTTTGCAAATGAGAACGGAGGACACAATAAGATACAGTCTCCGTCAAAAGCGGAAGCCAACCAAACTGTTATTACGGGGAAAAGCGCACCCCGCTTAGTGACGGAAACAAGAGTAAAGAAACAACTGTCGAATAAGCAGCGTCCTGATCAGGATAGTAAACCACGTACTTTCAAAAAGAAAAAGAAGTTGGCTACTGACGGGATTGTGGGCCCCTGACTCAAGGGTTGATAACAATCTGTAGTCCCACAAACATAACGGTCGCTACTCTTGGAATGCCATAGTAATCGGAATACCCTTTGTTGCTTTGACCCGTGATCAGGCTTTGAGCAAAGTAGGCTCGCTTAATATTCAAACTATGACAGTCCCACTATTGCGTCACTTATCCCGATTTCGATTTTTAGCCTTGTTGTTTTTCTGTCTGGTTTCTTTCTTTAGCTGCCTTAGTTTTTTCATTTCGGCACCATCCCGTACCGATCGATTTAGCACCCCATTCTGTGAAACCGCTGGATTATTAAAAGCCTCTGTTGGTAACAAAGAAAGCTCGCTCGCCCCCTCATATGGCTGGTTGGCATAATGGGTAATACCCTCTTTATCTTGCCATTTGTAAACGGTTGCCTGACTGAGTGGGCTTACAGACAACAGGCTTATTATCACGATACGTTTTATCAAAGGAGTCAGGCTCTCAATCCAATCGGTATTTGCATAGATGGCCAATTGTAAGATTTTATGGTTAATCTATCTATCCGGTAGCGGTAATAGTATCCTTTCCGCCACCCCGGTTCACTCAAACTACAACCCGCGCTGCCACTCTTGCCTTAAACTAACCGCCTCTGGTTGCTCCAACATCAACCGAACCCGCTGCAATAGCTTTTCCTTGTCCTGATTCAAGGTTCCCTTCAGCACCAGGTAGTTGGATGCGTGATCGCTGCGAAAGATGGTTTTTTCCAGCTCCAGATGGACTAGCAGCATCTCCATTTCCCGCGCTAATCCCATTTGGTCTAGCGGTTCAAATTCTCCGGCAAAGCCCGCCTGATATCTCTCCATACTACCGTGAAACGACACTACCAGTGTCGACAGGTATTCTGGCTGAGCGGCGCTCATCAGGCGCGCGGAATTGATGGCGTGCTGCTCACTGTATTTTTTACCCCCGAGTCCGTTCAGGATCATTACCGATCTTTTCATGCCCGCTTGCCCGGTTTTCTGTAATGCTGCCAGTGAAGATTCGTAAGTCTCGCCTTTGCTGATCTTTTCCAGCATCAGGTCATCGCCGGTTTCGCAACCGACATACATCAGGCTAAGCCCCAGCTTTCTTAATTCCAGCAGCTCCTCGACTGTCTTGTTTTTTACATTACGTGGCAGGCAGTAGGAGGAGATACGCTGCACATCAGGAAGATGGCGATTAATAGCCTCGAGAATCGCCTGAATGACAGGGTCATGGCGTCCCCATCCGCCAGGAAAATGCGCCTAACCGGTTGCCTGGATTGGGCAATCGCCTGCAGTTCCTGCTCGATCTGCGCCTGCGGTTTCGGCCGAAAGCGTTTTTGCGGCGCGGTGTACATTTCACAGAAGGTGCAGTTATTCCAGGAGCAACCGTTGGTAACCTGAAGAATCAGTGATCTTGCCTCACTCGGCGGACGAAATAGCGGTTCAATATATTCGGGAATCATTTTGCCTGTGTTTACTCAATTGTTTACTCAATGTTCAATTGCTCTATTTTCGTAATTGGTGCCTTTGCAATCAAAAGCAATAATCGAAATCTGGGCTGTTTTTATTATTCACGGCCTGACGAACCAGCCCTGCACAGGAACGAATTGCCTACTTGCGACCACAGAATTTGGAAAAGCACCCAA
>CBDUGR010000407.1:0-2905 GCA_965366515.1 uncultured Gammaproteobacteria bacterium
AAAGGTTGATCAGTTCCGGTGACTGATTAGCACTCTGTATAAAGGCCCCCCAGTCTCCATGAATGCCGTATACGGCAAACAGTGCCACAGCAATCAGTGCTAATAGCTTAACAATAGACTCGAATGCGATGGCTACAATGATACCTTCGTGATGCTCAGATGCGTTGACGTAGCGCGTGCCGAACAGGATGCTGAATGCGGCCATAAGTAAGGCTACCACCAGGCCCGTGTCCAATCCGCTTTCGCCCCAGAAAAAAGCGGGCACTATTTGTCTTTGCGAAGCGATTTCCGAGGTCACAACCTGATAACTGAGTGCTACAGCTTTTAATTGCAAAGCAATATAGGGAAGGGTCCCCATGATTGCGATGAGAGCAACTAATACAGCTAACAGTTGTGATTTGCCATATCGGGAAGAGATGAAGTCGGCGATGGTTGTAATGTTTTGTTCTTTACAAATGGTCATGACCCGGCGCAAAAACGGGTAGCCAAAAACAAAAGTTATGATCGGGCCAATATAGATTGACAGGTAACTCCAGCCATCACTTGACGCTTTTCCGACTGCACCATAATAGGTCCATGAGGTGCAATAAACAGCTAATGACAAGCTAAAAATCAACGCGCGGTGTGGCAGTGGCCTTCCGTTTTTCACACGAAAGTCACTGTAATAGGCGATACCGAATAGTGCGCCAATATAAGCGAGAGCGCAGAGAATCAATAGCCAAGGTTGCAGCATAATTTGTTCGCGTCCGGTAAACCAACGATAAGCCATTGTATAGCAACTCGGCTCGGCAAAAAAATAGACGAAGGTCTAAGTGCCTGATAAGGGCTGCCTTGTTAGATTGTTATAGTCCCAGTATCCAATTAACCCATGAAAGTATGAGGTGCGGCAATGACCGATAAAGATAGTTCATCCAATGAAGCCTATTGGCGCGAGAATATAAGTCTCGTGTTAAAGCTTTTATTAGTTTGGTTTCTGGTTTCCTTTGGTTGCGGCATTTTATTTGTCGATCAGCTAAACCAGATTCAGTTCTTCGGTTTCAAGCTGGGCTTTTGGTTTGCTCAGCAGGGAGCTATTTATGTTTTTGTTGCGCTGATTTTTTTCTACGTGGCGAAGATGAACAAAATTGATCAAAAGCACGATGTGCACGAAGACTAGGAGTCGATAATGGATATTCAAACACTTACCTTTATTCTTATCGGTCTTAGTTTTGCGCTATATATCGGTATTGCGATATGGGCCAGAGCGGGTTCTACACAAGAGTTTTATGTGGCGGGCGGAGGCGTTCACCCAATAGCAAATGGGATGGCGACAGCAGCGGATTGGATGTCAGCGGCTTCCTTTATCTCAATGGCTGGACTGATCTCCTTTATGGGCTACGACGGGGCGGTTTATCTGATGGGATGGACGGGTGGCTATGTGCTGCTAGCTCTATGCCTCGCACCCTATTTGCGTAAGTTTGGTAAATTTACCGTACCGGATTTTGTCGGTGATCGTTACTACTCGCAAACGGCGAGAACAGTTGCGGTGATCTGTGCGATTTTTGTGTCCTTCACTTATGTGGCGGGACAGATGCGTGGTGTTGGCGTAGTTTTTTCCCGGTTCCTCGAGGTTGACATTACCATGGGCGTTATCATTGGTATGGCCATTGTCTTTTTCTACGCTGTATTGGGGGGAATGAAAGGACTCACTTACACCCAGGTCGCTCAGTACTGTGTTTTGATCTGTGCTTATCTCGTACCTGCAATCTTTATCTCAATTATGATGACCGGTAATGCCATTCCACAGTTAGGGTTTGGTAGTACAATGGCTGATGGGTCGGGTGTGTTTCTCTTGGATAAACTTGATGGGTTATCCCAGGAACTTGGGTTTACCGCCTATACATCGGGGACAAAGAGCACCATCGATGTATTCTTTATAACGGCTGCTCTCATGGTGGGAACAGCAGGGTTACCCCATGTGATTGTGCGTTTCTTCACGGTACCTAAAGTACGCGATGCACGTAAGTCTGCGGGCTGGGCTTTGTTGTTTATTGCACTGCTCTATACCACAGCACCTGCTGTTGCTACTTTTGCCAGAGTTAATATGATTAACACCATTAACGGTGAAGATATGCAGGGTACATCCTATGAATCGGCCCCGAGTTGGATTAAAAATTGGGAACGTACCGGCCTGATCACGTGGGAAGATAAGAACGAAGATGGCAAAATGTTTTACGCGGCAGATGAGCGTAACGAGATGAAAATTGATCGTGACATTATGGTGTTGGCTAACCCGGAAATTGCCAAGTTGCCAAACTGGGTGATTGCTCTTGTAGCCGCCGGGGGTATTGCAGCAGCACTGTCGACCTCCGCAGGGCTACTGCTGGTGATATCCACATCCATATCCCACGATTTATTGAAACGAAATTTAATGCCTCGAATAACTGACCGGCAGGAGCTGTTATTTGCTCGAATTGCTGCGGCGGTGGGGATTGTCGTGGCGGGCTATTTAGGTATTCATCCACCAGGGTTTGTGGCGCAGGTGGTCGCCTTTGCCTTCGGCTTGGCCGCCTCCTCCTTCTTCCCCGCGATTATTATGGGCATATTCTACAAGCGCATGAATAAGGAGGGAGCGATCAGTGGTATGTTAACCGGTATCCTGTTTACGGCGGGCTATATCATTTACTTTAAATTTATCAATCCGGCAGCTAACTCGCCTGAAAACTGGTTGTTTGGGATTTCGCCGGAAGGTATTGGTACCCTGGGTATGCTGCTGAATTTCGGAGTGGCATTCCTGGTCAATAAATTAACTAACGATGCTCCGGTCGAGGTTCAAGAGATGGTCGAGGGTATTCGTTATCCCAAAGGATCTGGAGTTGCGCAGGCGCACTGATCGGCTAATCAATATCGCTTAAAAGACAATCTC
>CBDUGR010000408.1:0-2901 GCA_965366515.1 uncultured Gammaproteobacteria bacterium
GAAAAGCGCGTTTCGCCTCCCCGGCCGGAGAGCCTGGCTTATCAATCGAACCGATCACACCCAGCACAGCCTCTTCAAGTAAATGCGCTTTGTGCGACTCGCCCATCAACCACTCCAGCGCGCCATCCATATCATCCAGTGTTTCCTGCAGCCTTGGATCCCGATAGGAACAAAAGCGAAAAGCAGCGACTGATGAATCCTGATTTGCGCTCGAACCATAGGCGCCTCCCTGCTCCCTGATAACCCGATGCAGGTAGCCGTTTTTTAGATACTCTCCCAGTAATGTCAGAGCTGCCGAGTCCGGATGCTCCGGTGGCACCGTTGGATAAGCTTTGGCACAGAAATTAACCTGGGTACTGGTCGTCCAGACCTGAAATACCTGCTTCCTGACCGGTGACAACAACAAACCCTGCCCATTCTCCGCTGCTACTTTGTTAACCGGTTGCCATTGCTGCTCAATATGCGCGGCAAATTGATCGCCCGTATCCGGCTCACCAATCAGCAAAAACTGACGGGGCGAGCAGGTAATAGCCTCATGGATTTGCGCAATTCTTTCCGCCAGACTGCTGAGTGACTTGGCTCGAGTGCCCGTGTTTTTAATACTGTCATCCAGTGCTTTGAGAGATTTAATGCCCGCCAAACCGGATAGCTGATAATTTAGCTCGGCAACCGGACTCATGCCGCTGCAGGCAGCATTCATGGCCAGCACATGGCCATTACCGGTCACACTCTGCTCTGCTCCGGCTCGTTTCTGTGCAACCAGGTCGGCGATTCTCTCTAATTCATCAAAACGGGGGGCTGTCAGCGTCGTGCAGATCAATTCTGACAATTTTTCGTGATTGCGTGCCAGCGCCTTCGCGGAGAGCGTAAAGTAACCTTTTGCATTTTGTTCATCATCGACCGCACCACGGATTTGGCTATGCGCACTGATACCTCCCGAAACACTGGACTGCCAAGCCTGAACCTGCAGATAATCCATCTCGCCGCAGCCCAGCTCGGTAAGGCAACTGCTATAGCAGGGTAAAATTTTCAAGCACTCTTCTGACAACTGCGGCAATTCATGGATCACTTGTTGATAAACCAGACCATTAGTACCCTCCTCATAACGATTCAAGGGACTACCGGCTATCATGGAGGCCTTCTCTGGCAGCGGTATTTTCAGCGTTGCCGGGATATCTGAAATACCCACTTTCGGCAAAATATCCACATCGTCTTCGCGCTCCTGACGCTCTGCCAAATCAGCACTTTGTTTGATTATCTGCTGCTTTTGCTGGTCACTCAACCCTGCCTTGATGGCCGCCAACCGTTTGGCCTCAGCCAACTGGCGACGCTGATCCAGCTCCATATCCGGCAGCAGGGATAATCGCACGCGATGCGGGTTTTCCAGAAAAAGCTCTTTGACTAGCCCCTTAATGTAATTCGGATCCTTGATCGATTCACGCAGATCTTCCAGCACCGGATCCAGATTTAATATATCGATAGGATCCCCTCGATGTATCGCTGCCGGCAATCCGGATAAAATTAATTGCAAACCATAGGGAAAACCATCACTACGAATCTCCCGCTGGGTTAACTCCAACTGATGCAATATCGCCTCCACCCGATCCTGGGCAATGCCCTGCTCAGCAACCTGCTCCAACACACCGGTTACCAGCGCCTCAAACTGCTGTGCTTTATCCGGCTCACTGCCTTCCAGGCCGCAGACAAAGCACATCTCCCGATTCGAATCTTCCAGCCCACACAAGGGCGACGGAGCACTACCCAGCTCTGTCGTTTCCAGCGCCTGACGCAGGGGCGACGCACTATCATTGAGTAGCACGTTGGACAGCAGGTGCGCTTCCAATTGTTTTTGTAAATCGGTACTTTGGCCCAGCAGCCAACCTAACACATGATGGGTTTTCGCCTCACCGCCTTCATCACTGGCGTAGCACTCCTGCACCGCAACGGTCGCATGATAGCGTTTTTCATCATCAACACTGATCTGCCTATCCAGTCTCTCAAAGCGAACCAGAGCATTATCCTCTATCTTTTGCTGCAACTGCTCGGCGGGAATATCCCCATAGGTCATAAAGACCGCATTACTAGGGTGATAGTGGGTTTTGTAAAACGCCAACAACTCATCGTAGTCTAAATCCGGGATATCATCCGGCTCGCCGCCACTGTTGTAATGGTAGGTACTGGTCGGATAGAGATACTTTGAAAGTGTCTGCCACAGCAGTGATACCGGGGAACTCATTGCCCCTTTCATTTCATTGAATACCACACCCTTATATACCAGTTCACTTTCAGCATTCCCTGTCTCAGCAAATTCGAGCCGATGCCCCTCCTGCGCAAAATCCAGCGGGTCTAATCGAGAGAAGAAAACCGCGTCCAAATACACATCCAACAAATTAAAATAGTCTTTTCGGTTTTGTGAGGCAAAGGGATAAGCTGTCCAGTCGGAACTGGTAAAAGCATTCATAAAGGTATTTAAGGAACGCCTGAGCATCATAAAGAAGGGGTCGCGTACCGGATATTTCTCACTACCGCAAAGTGCTGTATGCTCTAGAATATGCGCCACCCCCGTTGAATCAGTTGGTACCGTGCGCAGCGCAACCAGAAATACATTCTCTGGATTATCCGTCGCCATATGGTAATGCAGCGCGCCGGTTTTTCGGTGTTCGAAGGCTTGTACTTCAAGATTCAGTGAATGGATGTATTGATTCCGCAGCCAGCGGAAGGATGGGTGTGCGTTACTGGATTCTTGGCTAGTCATTAGAAAAAAATCATTCCTCGATAGTATTACTCAGATTGAACACAGGCGACACTTAATCCTGCGAATTGTCGGCATCCAACTTCAGTGCCACGGAATTAATACAATAACGCAGCCCTGTGGGTTCAGGGCCGTCATCAAATACATGG
>CBDUGR010000409.1:0-2892 GCA_965366515.1 uncultured Gammaproteobacteria bacterium
GAAAAACCCAGCTCCTCAATTTCGATGGTTGAGCTATTCTGTGGTAGCAAACGAATAATGACATGCTCGCCATGCAATGATGGTTGAGTCTGGACCCGCAAGTCGAAAACATTACCCCCCACGGTTAAGCGGGATCGTCCACCCTGCGGCAGGCGCCGTTCCGCAATGTTCAAGTTGCAGCGTAATTTAATAACATTAATCAGGCCTCTGAGCTCTTTGGCACTCAGGTTGTAGTAGTTGACATCGATGAGTTCACCATCCACGCGCAGCCTGATTCTGATACGCTCGTTATATTGCTCAACATGAATGTCACTGGCTCTTTCAGCGACCGCATCAAGCAGCAGTGCCTCAAATACAGAAATCAGGTGAGGCTCTGGTTCTGAGGTGTCCTTTTTTAAGAGATCCTCTTCCTGCGGAATCTCTGGAGAAAGAGATAAATTGCTACTTCTCCTGTACAAATCAAGCACTGACCACAGGCGGTGGAAATCAGTCGGTGTAACCAGAATTTTATCGATTTTATAGTTTGGAAAGATATGTTGGATATCGGAGGTCGAAGCATCTGGATCATGGGTGACCAGTTTAAGCTTGTTGCCTTTGATATATGCAGGTATTAAGTGATTGTAATCGAGAAACGCCCTTGGGCAGGCGTTGAAAAGACCGGGTTGGATGTGCTCCAGCAAATGCTCAACTTTTCCCAAAGGTAGTTTGCTTTGTTTGGCCAGCGAGCGATAAAGCTCGATATCATCAACCTGAATCAGTTTATGCAACTCGTCAACGAACAGGGTTTTCTTTCTTTTAGCATTAATTTTTGCCCGCTGTAATGCCTCGGCCCTTTCCAGACCAAGCTCGCAAACAGTGTCATTCTGGTCATTGGATAAATCAGGCAGATTTAGTTTTTCTTGACTGAATTCCTGCTCATTTGATGGCTTTGGTTTGTTGAGATTGAACAGTGCCTTAACGAGGCTCAGTTCTTCACGGCTAAAACGATCACCGTCCGACCTTTTATATTTGGTAAGTTTCACCAAGCCATCGCCATTCTTTTCAAGACTTATCATCTCGCCATGGGCGGATAACTGTTCAAGAAGTGGCAGGTTTCTTATTGATGGGGAGGCGACGATGATGGCATCAAATGGACCTTCTTCGGGAGCACCCTTGTCGGCGTCGGTGACTCGATAATCTATATTAGCAAGACCGTTCTTTTTGAAACACTGGATGGCGACCGCTGCGGAAATCGGCCTTTTTTCTATGGCAATCACTTGCTCGGCAAATGTAGCTAGCAGTGCAGTTAGATAACCTGCTCCGGCTCCAAGATGAAGGATTTTCTTGAGTGGTTTTGCCGGAAGAGCTAACAGAATTTGTTTGGCTGCCTCGCGCGAAGGAATGCTGTGGCCTGCAAACTGTTCGCGATTAATGGCATTGAGCGCAGCCTCAACTTTGTTGGCTACAGAGTTGTTAATCAGGGTGCTGCTAGTGCTGGTCATAACTTTGTATAGTGCCTGTGTTAAGCAGTTGATAGATGAAAAATGGCCACGGTTTTTCGAGGCTATATTAAATATAATAGTGTAGACCAATACTCCAGGTAGTGCTGTTTGAATCTATATGAACTTGAGCTGAATCAACCGGATAGCAAGACTCTGGAAATATAGCGGCACAACGGTAATGCAACCAAGTCAGTCCTGTCAGGGGCTATATTAGTATGAGAGCCGAACGCATGCTGCCAAAGTCCAGCTACATTTTTATGTGTAAGAAAAATTGGCAAGTATCACCAAGTGGGGAAGGGGTACATTGCAAATAGATAATCTGCCCCAATATAGGAGGGTGCAGCCAATTTTGTCTGTTCCTACTATAAAGGCGCACTAATGCCATCCAAAAATGATGATTCTGGTACTCCATGGGGGGCTCGCCCCCAATCACCACCTGATATTGATGAATTAATTAAGCAAGCCATTGATCGATTAAAAGGTTTATTCCAGGGCGGTGGTTCCGGGAAAAAATCAGGTAGCGGTTTTGGCGGGTTGTTTAGCTTCGCCATCATACTGCTCGTCGCTCTAAGCCTATGGTCTGCCTATTACACGGTGCCCAGTGATTCAGTCGCAGTGGTGCAGCGGTTCGGCATGTATCTTAAAGAGGTGCCTCCGGGGTTACATTTTAAGCTGCCTTTGGGTATTGATAACGCCACGATTGTTCCTGTAAAGCGGCAGTTGAAGCAGGAGTTTGGTTTTGTCACACCGGGTGCTCGTGATCCTTATCAGGGCGCGCGCGACGGTGGACGGGAAACCCAAATGGTCACCGGTGACCTTAATGCGGCATTGGTGGAATGGGTAGTTCAATATCGTATATCAGACCCGGTCAAATTTTTGTTTGAAGTTCGCGAACCTGGCGAAACCCTGCGCTATGTATCGGAATCGGTGATGCGTGAAGTGGTCGGTGATAGAACCGTGGACGAAGTGATTACCATTGGCCGACAGGAAATTGAAATTGAAGCGCTGGTCAAGATGCAGGAGCTATCCACCAAGTATGTAATGGGAATTAGCATCGATCAGGTTCAGTTAAAAAATATTAATCCGCCCAGGCCTGTGCAGGAATCCTTTAATGAGGTGAATCAGGCGCAGCAATCGAAAGAAAAACTCATTAATGAAGCTCGCCGCGAATATAACAAAGTGATTCCGTTAGCTCAGGGCGAAAAAGATCAACGCATCCGTGAAGCGGATGGTTATCGCCTCAAACGTATCAATGAGGCCGAAGGCGACGTGGCACGGTTTAATGCGCTATTTGCTGAATATAAAAAAGCACCGGAAGTGACCCGTCGTCGCATTTACATTGAAACCATGCAAGAAGTCATGCCGAAAATAGAGTCAAAAGTTTTGATGGATGATGGCATGTCTGGCCTGT
>CBDUGR010000410.1:0-2882 GCA_965366515.1 uncultured Gammaproteobacteria bacterium
GTCATACATGAATTTACGCAGAAAGGTGCCGCGTCGAAATCCAATTTTTGTGGTGCTGGCTTGGAACATATGTTGGGCATCAAGTGCAACCAGATCTTTATCGATAATCGGGTCATATGCCATGCTGGCGATAATGCCAACTCCCAAACCCAGCCTTACATAGGTTTTAATAACATCAGCATCAGTCGCGGTGAAAACCACCTTGGGGGTGAGCTCTTTGCTGGAAAATGCATCATCCAGTTTTGAGCGCCCTGTAAAACCGAAAACATAGGTCACAATTGGAAAGCTGGCCAGGTTTTCCAGCGTCAGGGCAGAAGGTTGAGCCAAAGGGTGGTCCTTGGGCACTATCACACTGCGGTTCCAACGGTAACAGGGCATCATTACCAAATTGCCAAATAATTCCAGCGCTTCGGTGGCAATGGCGAAATCGACCTCGCCTTCTGAGGCCATTTCGGAAATCTGCATCGGGGTTCCCTGGTTCATGTGTAATGAAACCTCAGGAAAATTGTCGATAAATTGTTTAATGACCGGGGGTAGCACATAACGTGCCTGGGTATGGGTAGTCGCTATAGATATGCTGCCCTTGCGTGGATCGCTGTGCTCCTGCGCGACGGCCTTAATCGTCGCCACTTGCTTGAGCACTTCACCCGCGAGTTTAAGAATATCCTCGCCGGCTGGGGTTACACTGGTAAGATGTTTGCCGCTGCGTGCAAAAACTTCTACGCCCAGCTCATCTTCAAGTAGCCTTATTTGCTTGCTGATACCAGGTTGAGAGGTGTAGAGACTCTGTGCGGTTGCTGACACATTAAGGTCATGATGCGCAACTTCCCAAATGTATCTTAACTGCTGTAACTTCATCGCAGCCTCCCAGTGAATGGCTTATATGCTTATATATGGATAGGGTATAAAAATATAAGTAAATATTCCTTTAAAGAATACACCTAAACAGCTAACTTTACCACCCATAGCAGTAGCTCCAACTTCACTTTACTGGAACCAAAACTAAGGCCGCCCCCAAAGTATGGAATTTTTCTTGTATGCACTTGCCGGAGCCAGTGTCGGATTTGCCATTGGCCTAACGGGTGTCGGAGGCGGCTCATTGATGACACCTCTGCTTTTGCTGTTTGGCTTTCCCCCACACGTAGCAGTCGGTACCGATTTAATGTATGCCGCCGTCACCAAATCAGGTGGCGTGATTTTACATTACCGAAAAAACACCATTCGGCTGCGCATTGTGCTGCTGCTGGCGGCTGGCAGCGTTCCTGCCGCATTATGCACTATCTGGGCTTTGAAGAATTTCTTCCCCAGTCCAGATCACTATTCCCATCTTTTAAGCACTAGCCTGGGAGTGATGTTGATTATCACCGGGGCCGTAATCCTGCTAAAACAACGTTTGCAGGCCCATGCAGAAAAGACACCGACAAGATGGCAACAATGGGTAAACCGACATGCCCTTTATCTGACGGTTTCTATGGGTGTATTTCTCGGTATTTTCGTAACCTTGTCTTCTGTCGGTGCAGGGGCGTTTGGAGCTGCCATATTACTGGTCCTTTATCCGTTATTGCCGTCGGTTCACATTATTGGAACGGATTTGGCGCATGCTGTCCCACTCACTTTAATTGCCGGACTAGGCCATTTCTTTTTGGGGAATGTTGATTTGGTGCTGCTTGGCAGTCTTTTGGTGGGTTCGTTACCAGCGATTTACTTTGGCACTAAGCTGGGCTCGAAACTACCCGAACAGGTAAGTCGGCCGCTATTGGCCTCAGTATTACTGCTGCTAGGAACAAAGTACGCTTTTTTCTAGAGGGTGACCAAGGTGGTTACAGATCACTATAGCCAGCCCCCTTACCCCCATTCCTTTCCAGGCAGACGAGCTTAAGCGCTCACCTGAATATCAAACTTTACAAACGTGCTTATCGGTAGAGATCGTAGTTTTTCGGGTTTTGTAGTTTTACCATCGGCACCAGAAACACGGGTATCGATGATTCACCTAAAACAGCTGACGCAACCGAGCCCAAACGCGGCGATTCGCTAGGCTGAGAACTTGTTCCAATGACAATAAGGTCTGCACTCACCCGTTGAGCGGTTTCAATGATCACCTGGGCCGGTTTACCATTAACGACCTGAATACCATGTATTAATTTAAGGTCACAATTGCATTCGGCAAACTCGTCCGCGAACGCAGATTCAACCTGTTCACGAATTTTATCCATCACTTCATTAAAACCGCGCTTGCGCAGATCATCAACCGCAGAAGCTGGCATATAGGTGTGCAAAATCGACTCCGCAAATACGCCCATTGGTTCAATTGCATGGACCGCATGTACCTGCGCTTCGTGCTTGGTTGCCAAGGACATTACATGTTGCAGGAGGTAAGGCGCGTAGAGTCCAAGATCTGTTGCATATAGAATATTTTTTATCATTACTACTCTGCTATCTCAAATCAAAAGTACTTAATACCAAGCATAGCAGTTGTTACAAATTGCGCCTGTAAATGCCCAAAATAATTTTAAATTTCTAAGCCCACTCCTCTGCGCTACCAAGCCTTTGCGGGGCAGTTTGGCAAAACTGTATCTTGGCGCAGCCTTCCCTAATCAGATATCTCCCCGTCCCGATAAGCAATGACAACGGGAGTAATGAAAGCCCAAGGCGTTGACTTTATTGGTTTTATTTCTGCGCGTGCAAAACCTGCCGCCAGCAATCGACTGACAATATCCCGTCCATAATTCCGATAGACGAGTATCGGTTCATGGCCGCGTATCGGATCCAGGTGGTATTCAGGTTGTAACAGATGCTCAAGTTTCCCCGGCTCTACCAGTCTTGCCCGCTCCACGGTTCTATCTATTTCGTGCAATGGCACCGTAAAAACAAAGACACCCCCC
>CBDUGR010000411.1:0-2878 GCA_965366515.1 uncultured Gammaproteobacteria bacterium
ATTAGAGAGCAGCACCAATGATGTCAATCATTTGAGCGATTTCTTTTGAGACGAATATAGAGGTTGATATCTATTTTGAGTATAAATAAAGAGAATGTCTCCATGAGGCTAAACGTCACATCATCACCCATAAACGCAAGGCCACGTGGACATCTAGCAAATCTGGCAGGAGAAGAACCCGAATGAAAAATCAATATACTTATAAATTTTTTGCTGTCTTACTTGTTGTTATCGCAATGGCAATAGGAGCTTGCGGCGGCGACACAGCTGAACCAGAAGCAGATTCAGGCGGTGACAGTGATGCCGCAGCAGAAAGCGATGATAGCTCGTCTAGTGACGCAGAGGCTATTACGCTGAAATTTGTCGTCTGCTGCGCCCCTGAAGATGCAGTAGTTTATAACGAAATATTTGAGGCATGGAAGGTTGCAGAGCCACAATATGCCAACGTAACCATTGAGTTAGACGTAACGCCTTTTGGAGAGCTGTTCCCCAAGATTGAAACTTCTGTTGCCGCTGGCGCAGATTTTGATCTCTTCCAGGCTGATGGACCAGACATAAAGCACTATTCCTACAACGAAGTCATTATTTCGTTGGATGAATATTTCACCGAAGAGGAAAAAGCTGCGTTTTTGCCGCAAACTATTGAAGAAGGTTCTTACCTTGGGACATTTATGTCCCCGGCGATTATGCAGAGTTGCTCAATGATGGTCTATAACTCAGACATGACGGATGCCGCTGGCATCTCGCCACCAGCAGAGGTTGCTGGCTGGACAATTCAGGAAGCATGGGATGCTTGGGAAGCCACCCAAACAGATGAAGATGGAGATGGTTCTCCAGAGGTTTGGGGAATGCGCTGGGGTCAGGGCACCTGGACAGGCGACTACGAGCAAGGCATTATCCGCCGTAGCTCTGATGAACGGGGTTCCCCCACATTTGCAGGCATGGGGCCAGATGCGCTTACATTTGTAGGTTATCTTGATACGCCCGAAGCTGTTGCAGGCTACGAAGCCTATCGTGACATGCACTTTGGTGATCGTGCGGTTACCCCAATCGAACCTATCCCGGACATCTTCTTCACAAAGCAAAGTGCTTTTGTTATCCACCCAGACAACGCCATCGGCACAATTAACCGTCTGTATCCAGATGGGGACTTCAATTATGGCGTTACTGGCATTCCCTACATGGAAGGGGGCGCTCAGCTTTGTCACACTGGGTCTTGGCATTTTGGGGTTTCCCCGAATTCTGAACATCAGGATGTGGCTGCTGCCCTGGTGAAATTCATTACTGGGCATGAAGGTGCTCGTATCTGGTACGATAGCATTCGCCAGTTGCCCGCCCGTTTTGACCTGATTAATGAGTTGCCAGAGTATAATGAATATCCGCAAGATTTGTTTGCCCAAGGTTTGGAAGAAATTGGTGAACCGCGGATCCAAACTCCTTGTTACACTGAATATCAGCAACTGCAGGCTGTGCTTTTGCAGGACTTAGCTTCAGCTGAAGATCTTGATGTTGCCGCCCGTGTACAAAAGGCTGCAGCAGACATCGAGCAAGCTTGTGCCAAGTACGAAGGTTGGAACGAGTAAACAAGGGTTATTGTTGAAGTAGTTAGGGCAAGGTTGAGAATCAATCTCTCAACCTTGCCTTTTTAAAAAAATAGACGAGTGAAAAATTATGCAGAGAACGGTCCCCATTCAAACTCAAGGCTTTTCATTACGTCGTTTTCTTACCTGGCGCCGACGTAATTACATCATTGCCTTTCTGTTTATTTTGCCGGCTTTAATTAACTTTACGTTGTTCCGCTATTACCCGATTGTTTCAGCTGCCCGATCAAGTCTTTACAACTATAGTTTATTGGGTGGTTACCGGGACTTTATTGGTTTGGATCATTATATCCGCATGGCGAGCGATGCCGCTTTCTGGAACTCTATGCGGGTAACGTTTACATTTATTTTGCTCAAGATCCCAATTCAAGTTGCTTTGGCGTTGGCTCTTGCCATTTTCTTAACCAAACAATCAATCGGTTCGTCGATTGTTCGCTCGGCCATTATGGCTCCTATGGTCACTTCGATCATTGTGGTCTCTATCATTTGGGCCTTGATGTTGCATTCCGATCAAGGACTGTTTCAAAGTATTTTAACCTCGGTTGGCTTGCCCAAAATGCGCTTTATATCGAATGAAAACCGTGCCCTGCCTACCCTGAGTGTTATGATGATCTGGAAAGATGTCGGCTTCAGTATGATCATATTGATGGCTGGTTTAAAAGGCATCCCACATGTCTACTATGAAGCCGCCACTGTGGATGGCGCCACCGCCTGGCAACGGTTCTGGAATGTAACCATGCCCTTGATACGCCCCGTGCTAATGTTTGTCATGGTGACGCAAGTTGCTTTCTCTTTCCAACTGTTTGCCCCTGTTTTTCAAATGACAAAGGGTGGACCGTTAGAATCCACCAACGTTATTGTTTATTATATTTATCAGCAAGGATTTTTATTCCAGGATATGGGGTATGCCAGCGCTTTATCGATGGTAACGTTAATTATTTTGTTGATCATAAGTTTTGGACAGATGCGACTATTGAACACTGATTATTAGAGCTCATTAATTATAGGAGTTGGACTTGGAAACTACACAAAACCCTCCGGATCCACAATTTAATACGGCTCCCCCTGTAACTTTAACCGATGCGTTTATTAAAAGGGTTCTATCGATTCGTCTCTTAGATGTTATTAGGTGGATAGGATACTTTTTGCTTGTGGTCATTTTTCTGACACCTTTTATCTGGACAATTCTGGCCAGTTTCCGGCAAGAAAGTGAAATATTAGCCAATCTATTTCCTCTTTCGATTAGCACTTTCTTGCCCAGGCCAGGCGAGTGGACT